>RFKT01000207.1 GCA_003694225.1 Candidatus Dadabacteria bacterium | reverse complement strand
CATACAGGCAAACCAGCCTCCTGGCTTTAATATTCTTTTAGTTTCTTTTAGCGCTTTGAGGCGATCTGTTACATTAAAGGAAGATCCGAAGGTAACAAGGTGAAATTCTCTATCTGGCATAGTGGTGTTTTCAGCTGTTGCTTCAACCCATGTTACATTCGGAAGATCTTTTGTGGTGCTAATGCCAACTTCCCTCATGGCGTCGTTAGGCTCTATCGCGGTCACCTCAAGCCCTCTTGCGGCAAGCATTCGTGTGAGATGTGCCGAGCCCGCTCCTATGTCGCAGACCTTGTCACCGCTTGAGACCCCAGATATCTTTACCAGTTCATCTATCGCATCCTCCGCATAATCAGGCCTGTTTAAGTAGTGAGGAGCAAGCTCTGTATAATCCCATGTTGTTTTCATTATTGCCTCGCAAGGTGAGTTAACAGCATAAAAATCCCTTCCACTATAACATCTTAAGTTTATTTCCAAAAGCTTCCTTTTGGTAGCCTTCCCAAAGTAGTAAAAAATAACAAAACTTTGTATGTAAATTCATTTAAAAGGCGTTTTGGCGTGCTGTCTTATTTTTTGCCAGCATTCGCGCAATCTCACGCGCTTTTCCTTCGAGTTCGGCTGTGGTTGTACTATCATTTTCAATGACAATATGAGGGTTATCCGGCTCTTCAAGTCTGACGTCTCCTCCAGGAATATAGGAGATCTCTCCACGTTTGAGCTTTGAATAAAGATTTTTTTTATCCCTTTTTATAAGGGTTTCATCGCTGACCTTGATGTAAATTTCAGTATAGTTTTCTACCTGCTCCCTAAGCCAGTTTCTTACATTGGCATACATAGAAACTGTGGCAGTGATGACATTTATTCCATGCGTCGCCAGGTAAAGCGATAGCCGCGCAATCCTCCAAGCATTTTCTAGCCTGTCTTTAGGGGTATATCCAAGATCGGGAGAGAGGAACTCTCTAAACTCGTCTCCATCCAATAAAAAGAGGTTTGATAGGTTGTGGTGAGAGGAGAGCTCCTTGAAGATTGTGCGCGCAAGGGTGGTTTTCCCCGCCCCTGCATAGCCTGTAATCCAGACCACAAAGCCTTTGTCCATCGGCAATGTCTCCAGTGAAAAGAGATATTTGTAAGACTTTACAATCTTTTATAGAGAGAGTCGAATCTCTACTTTCTCAAGAGATGTTGGGATATTAAAGGTGATCCGGCAAGGATGAATCTAAGCGTTTCTTCCGGTCATCAAAAAACACAGTGGTCTCTCAAGCAGGGAAGAGCTTGAATTGTTATGGATATGACGAAGGCAGAGACTTTAAGATTTTTGGAAGGGAAGCTTTCTTTTTCTACAGTTCTTCCCTCTGTGGTCTTTTCTGTAGGGGAGTGGAGGAAAACCCCATCTAAAATATTATCTCAGATAAAAGAAGCTTTTTCAGGCAGACATATTATAGTCAGAAGTTCTGCTATTGGAGAGGATTCAGAGAAGGAATCCCAAGCTGGAAAATTTACATCTGTGCTGGATATTCCTTCTTTGGAAGAGGAGAGGGTAAAAGAGGCAATAGAGGAAGTTATAGGCTCTTATGATGGCGGAGATGCCCATCAGATATTGGTCCAAGAGTTTTTAACGGAGCTTGAAATATCTGGAGTCGTATTTACAACTGTTTCAAAGACGAAAGCACCCTATTATGTAATTAACTATGATGCCGAAGGGAAATCTGACACTGTCACTTCCGGCTCCAAGGGAGCTCTCCGGACTTATTATTACTTTAAAGATAGCCCTTATCCTCCAGATAATCCTGTATTAGAGCGGATTATAGAGAGTGTAAAGGAGATAGAAGGTATTTTCCCCGGTAAATATCTCGATATTGAATTTGGAGTTAAGAAAAAGGGGGAGATAGTAATCTTTCAAGTGCGTCCTGCGGTTGTCGAGGAGGAAACCTCAGTTCCCAGTCGAATATCTCTTAAAAATGCCTTAGATCTATTGAGCCGGAGAATAACCGTTTCCTTGGATAAGCATCCCGGTTTATGTGGCAGCACAGGAATACTTAGTGTTATGACAGATTGGAATCCAGCAGAGATGATAGGAAGAAAGCCCAGAGCCCTTGCCCTTTCACTTTATAAGGAGCTAATAACCGATTCTGTATGGGCATATCAGCGCCACAACTATGGGTATAGGAATCTTAGAAGCTTCCCTTTAATTATAAGCTTAATTGGCCAACCGTATATAGATGTAAGGCTTAGTTTTAACTCTTTTATCCCCTCAAGGCTTAATGGGGATCTCGCAAACAGGCTAGTAGACTATTATGTTAGCGAGCTTAGAAAATCACCCGAGAAGCACGATAAGGTTGAGTTTGATATTGTGTTTTCCTGTTACGACCTTGATATTAATGACAGGCTCAAGGTGCTCTTGGAGCACGGATTTACAGAGCTTGATTTAGACAGGATAAAGTTCAGCCTCTTGAATCTTACCAATGATGTTGTTTCTCCCAACGGGCTGTTTTGGAAGGATCTGGCAAAGCTCGATATACTGGAGCGAAAGCATAAAGAGATACTTTCTAGTTCATTGCCTGTCTTGGATAAAATATATTGGCTTATAGAAAACTGCAAACGTTATGGAACGCTTCCCTTTGCTGGATTGGCAAGAGCAGGGTTTATTGCAGTGCAGATGCTCAGATCAATGGTGGCAAGCGGAGTAATAACCGACGAGGAATCGGCAGCGTTTCTTAATTCCCTTAATACTGTAAGCAAACAGCTTGCGCATGACTTTAAGATGTATAGAAGGGGAAAGATTTCCAAAGAGAAACTGATGGCTAAGTACGGCCATCTTCGCCCCGGCACATACGATATACGCTCTAAGCGGTATGACATGGCGTTTGATTCTTATTTTCCGCCGCCTTCTTCGGAGAATGAAGGAGATGATTGCAACGATGGCGAAGAGGAATTTTCTTTTTCCAGTGAAGTGTATGCTCAACTTGATAAGGCATTAAATGATAATGGCTTCCTTATAACCGGAAGTGATTTAGTGCATTTATGAAGAGCGCCATAGAAGGAAGGGAGCTTGGAAAATTTATGTTTACACGAAGTTTGAGTGAGGTTCTTGAGCTTGTGGCTGAGCTGGGAGGAAAGATGGGGTTTAGTCGCCACGATCTCGCCGATCTTAATATTCAGGTGCTGTTAGGGCAGTATTCAAAGGTTGTGACACGCGACATTAAGGATATAATAAAGGAAGATATTGAGAAAAATAGGCTTGAATATATGTATACTCAGGCAATAGAATTGCCTCAGGTTATACTGTCGCAGAAGGATATCTATCAGTTTTTCTCATCTTCTGTTGAGCCAAACTTTATTACTCGCCTTAAAGTTGTGAGTGAGGTGGTTCCTGAAAGCCATCTGCATTGTACGGACCTTAAAGGCAAGATAGTAGTTGTACAGAGTGCGGATCCGGGCTATGATTGGCTCTTCTCTCGTGAAATAGGCGGCCTTGTTACGATGTATGGAGGGGTTAATTCCCATATGGCGATAAGATGCTCTGAGCTTGATATTCCCGCTGTAATAGGATGTGGCGAGAGCAACTATTCTAGGTGGAGCAGCTTTTCCTGTTTAGAGATCGATTGTGAGAATAAAAAGGTTTCGGTGGTAGAGTGAAAGGCAAATTGACACCGATTCTTGTCACCCCAAAAGTTGAATTTAATAAAGAGAAAAATGAGATATATACATCTATAGCCTTGTTATGGGGCGACTTTTTCAGAAAGTCAGGATTACTGCCGATTGTTGTAAGCCCTGAGATCGATATATCCGAGTATGCTGCGCTGAATCCGGCAGGGGCGGTTTTAAGCGGAGGAGGCAATCT
>RFKT01000206.1 GCA_003694225.1 Candidatus Dadabacteria bacterium | reverse complement strand
TCCCATAGCTTTGCATATGCCCATAAGTGCCTCCTCTGCTTATAAAGAGAGGGTAGCCTATCTTGCCCAAGCCAGGCTGATTATCGGCGGCGCTGTCATCCACCCATATTTTGTTAAGCCTCTCTGCACGTTCTCTCCCTACATCTCCCCATTGGCGCTGAGCCACCCAACTCTTTCCAAATGCATCGATCTGCTCAAGATAGCCAGGGTTTGCCCTGCCAGAGAGAGGCTTTTGGGCTATTCCATCCAACCTGCTAAGAGCCGCCTCAGTAGGCTCAGTAGATGAAACAAAAAATATTCCTGTATGCCTTATCTCTCTTCCCCCCTGAAGCACGTAAAGGATATCAGAGTTTGAAAGTGGAGGATTAGAAGATGTGTTAAAGGGGGTTCCATACTGGCCGTTAACTTCGGGGCCGTTTCCAAAAGGAGGATAAGGAGAAATAACCAAAGAATCTCCCACCTTTCCCAGGGATGCCGGAAACTTCTGCCAAAAGTTTACCATCTTAACCCCTAGTCCCCCGCCGCTTCCATGAGTATATAAAACTCCGTTAAACCTAAAGTCATTTAGAGTTGTACTGACGTTATTTAAGTCTACAGAAACTTTAAAGTCATCTAAGAGGTTTTCATTGAAGTTCCACCCTGTCCCACTGGAATTAACCACATAATTGAAATCCTGCGATATTAAAAGATTGTCTGATTGAGAAAGCTGGTAAGAGCCAAGGGTGGTCTTAGCTAAGCCAATGTTTGAAATGGGAATTCGAAACCAAAGCCCTTCAAACATCTCAGAGTAGTCTGGTGCTCCGTTAAAATTCCCATAAGGCTTCGGGTTAGATATAATCAAGCTCCACTTTACCCTATTAGAGCCATAACCAAACCACAGCCTAAGTGTAAGATTAATCCTATCTGAAGGACTCGAAGATGTAAGGAAGTGCATCTTCTGTTTGATTACCGCAGTATAAGTTCCCATCTCTTCTATCTCTGTGCTATCTACTGTAACAGGAAGAGGTGGAGAGTTTGGAAGAAGGGAGTATTCAACGGTTGAAGGAGAGCTTAGTATTGAGGTACCTCCGACCTGAATGTCGGAGAAAAGAGGGGATGTCTTATTTATCTCAAAGGAAACTTCTGATGTGGGGTTTAGAGTTATGGTTAAAGAAGTTTCGTTCACTCCCAGCGATTCTGTGGAAGAAGGAGGGTTTGCATCGTGTACCAGAAAGTATTGCCTTGAGCTTTGCGGGCTGCCTCCGCTAACTTGAGCATATACCTTAACCCCAAGCCACACTATGCGTTGAGTAGTATCTTTCCTGTCACCTCCCTCCCTAGAGAGTGCCTTAAAATCCGCAGGCACAACATCGCCTTCGTCATCTACAACAAAGAAATGAGATTCGTCAGTCTCATTGATAAAACCCAAAGGAATTCCAAACTCTACCCATTCAGAAGACAAAAAGCTCTTTGGGTTATCTACAACAAATGGCACATAGGACTGGGCATAACCACCATGAAGAATAGTTAGGGTAAAAAACCACACCGCAATAAAGTTCGCACTTAAACGCTTAATAAATCTAGGGCATTGAGTGCCAAGTGATACCTTTAAGGGAGTACTAAAACCCAAATTACATAGAGAAGGCGCAAACAATCTCATAATCAAATCACTTACTCCTTAGAAAACTGCTTTTATCAACCGCCTAACACCACAAGAGAAAGGAACTTTTTTAGGTACAAAAGCCCAAGCTCCACAAAGCCACACCACCAAAAAAAAAGATAGTGCAAACCTCATGCCAAAATGTGTTTTTAACACATCTATCCGTTCTGATGGGATTTCCTTTTAGAATCCTTTTTATATACCCGGTATGAAACCGTTCTTCCAAGGGGGTTTTTACGGGATAGAGCAAATACAGGGCTATAGTTAGTCTCTATGATAGTATTAAAAACCTCAGAAACCTTCGAAGTAAGGCGCGGCATATCAGAATTCCTAAATACAACCATATAATCTGGCTTTCTTTGATTGATCAATCTTAAAAATAGCCTTTCATACTTGGGATAGACATGAAACTTCCTTGCAGCTCCCCTTATCTGCCTGTCAGGGTGAACCATAATCCAATTGGCAAAAGGATAAAAGCTTAAAGCCCCAACTCTTACATAGAGATCAAGCCTGTATCCTATGACATATATGGTAGAATTTGGATCCATATTCTCCTTTAGAAACGCAGCTACATTTTCCGTCCCGTCAAAGGCATACCTTATAAGATCCTTCTCTCCCAAAAGCCTTACGACATTTAAGGGCGGCATCATAAGGACAAAAAAAACCAAAACGGCATATCCAGCGCGAAGGGGCGAAGGTTTTTTGCTAAAGTAACTAACGCCTATGGGAAAAAGGAGGGCGAGATAAGGAAACCATGAAACAATATAGATAAAATACTCTCTGCTACCTAAAAAAACCATAGCTCCAATAGGAACGAATGACGCCCTTAAAAGCCCTAAATACCACTTTGGAAGCTCTATATAGCGTCCCCTAATATCGAAGAAAAGGACTAAAAACCCAAAAAAGCAGATAACAAAAACTGGAAGATTAGAAGGAGCAAAGAGGTGCTTATGCATCCTAAGAAAGCTTTCAAAGAGAGAGAGTATAGAGTAACTCC
>RFKT01000205.1 GCA_003694225.1 Candidatus Dadabacteria bacterium | reverse complement strand
TTCTTTATGTCTATAATGGGCTTATCTCTGCAAGGCCGAGGAGCTTTTTTACCCGGTTGGTTTTGTTTGTTATGTGGGATTTAATCCAAAACTTATCCCACCACTCTATCGGATTGGATGGTACACCCTGAATGAGAACCTCAAACCAAAAGCCAGGCTCATAGGCAAAGCCGGAAAGGCCTGTGTCTCCGATCCTATCCCGCGCCTTTACGGGGTCACCTTTAGATACCGCCACTTGGCTTAGGTGAGCATAAAGAGTTGTTATCCCAAGCCCGTGATCTATTAAAACCGTTTTTCCATAAGTCCCTATCTCCCCGGCAAATGCAACAACTCCATCATTTGAGGCATACACAGGCTCTCCATACTGCTTTCTTATGAAAAAACCTGTGCTTTTCATCTCCCCGATTATCTTATCTTTGTGTAAGAATGAAACCTTTTCTCCGTATCTTATCTCAACGGATCCCTTGTTGAGATAAAAAGGGTTCTCCCACTGCTTTTTTGTGATCTTAATTTGCTGAGCGATCGTTCTTATGGCTTTCTTTGAAAGAGGATCTAATTCGTTGAGCACAAAAGAGAGCAGCCTTTCCGGATCGTCGCTTAAAGTTTTTTGGGAGTATTGTTCTGAGATGGAGGATGCCGCATGTGAGGTTATTGCAGGAAGCCTGCCTTTAAGAAAATCTGAGTAAAGCTCCACATACCTATTTTGTATGCGCCTTTTTCTTACTCTATTAAAGAATGAAACCTCGCGTTCGTTTCCAACGAAGTCTTCCGCGAAAGCTGTAATTTGATAACCGGTAGGCCTTGGCGTAAGCGGGACAGAGTATATTGCTGCGTAAAGATTCGGATCGGAGAACGCAGGATCGAGAAGAGATGCCTTAAATCCCGCAAATATTTGCTCGTCAGTCTTTACTCCCGATAGCAGCAGATTTTTATCGTGTGCCCTATAAATAATAAGTTGAGCGCCCCCTTGATAGGCGTTATGCTGAGATGTGAGAATCTGAATAGATGGAAGCTCATAGTCCACTGGAAGAGAAAGGATTTCAACGGCGGTGTTTGACCAGAAGCTTGCATCAAACGCCTTAATCTCCAAGGTTGCTTCTCCATTTAAAAGGCCAAACTCGACGGGGTTGATAGGAATAGATATGGAAGCCTCTTTCTTTCTATCAAAATCTTTTCGGAAAAGATCATAACTCTTTTTGCCTTGAGTGACTCTTATAACAACCTCGTCAAGCCCCGCTCCGGAATCTTTGAGGACTGCTCGCAGTTGAATAGGAGTTGCCCCAAGCCCTTTGATGCCATCTTTATTTAGGATAGCAATTTCTGGGGAGCGGCGTTCCAATGGGGTGCTGGAAAAATCAATGATCCCGTAGTATGAAGCGATAAGGATGCAAAGCGCAAGTACGGCGACAATATATGGGATCATAACGCCAGTTTCTGAGGTTTTAATCGAATTGAGTATTTGTCGATTCTCCATAGCTATTGCTTTTGCAGTATCTCCATATCACTTGTAATAAAGGATTCCCCAAGCTCTTTTAACACATATTCTTTGAGCTTAGCTTTAATTCGGTTTTCAATCTGCCTTACCCTTTCCTTGCTTAAAGAAAACCGCTCTGCCACCTCATGCAGGGTCTTTTTGTCCTCTGCAAGGAGCCTGTGCTCTAATATATATACCTCTCTTTCAGGGATTGTTTCTTTAAACAACTCTATTACTTTCTTTATTTTTCTCTGAATTTCTTCCTTTGCAAGTGCTTCTTCCGCTGTGGGCTCGTCAGAGGCGAGCACAGAGTGAAGTGATGGGTGGCTTTCATCCGAAGGAGGCGTATCCACGCTTATATCTGGTGCTCCGAGCCTCTGCTGCATCTCTACAACCTCGCTTTCTTTTACGTCCAAATTGGCCGCAAGCAGTTTGGTGGTGGGGACGAATCCCTCTCTTGTCAATCTCTCTTTCTCTTTCTCAAGGTTAAAAAAGAGTTTTCTCTGCGCTTGTGTTGTCCCTATCTTTACAAGCCTCCAATTAGCGATGATATATCTGATAATGTAAGCCTTTATCCACCATGTTGCATAAGATGGAAATCTTACCTCCCTGTAGGGATCATAGTTTCTTACAGCATCCATCAGTCCTATATTTCCCTCTTGGATTAAGTCTAATAAGCTGCGGGCCGCACGTTCATATCTCCTTGCAATCATGACTACTAGTTCAAGGTTGCTTACGATCAGCTTATAGGCGGCGTTCAGATCTCCGTGCTCGCGGTACCGTATAGCAAGGGCTTTTTCCTCCTCTTTCGATAGCTTTGGATACTGACGGATCTCTGCAAGATAGGCTCGAAGTGGATCATAAGGAACAAGCGCTCTGTTTTCACCATCCCGCTCCGCGTCTGCAGGGTGTTCTGAGAGAAGTAAAAGCTCTGGTTCTTCGGAGACCTCCTCATCAGGAGGCAATATCTCTACAGGATCCTTAGTTACCGCCTTGATTTTGCGTCTTTTTTTTCCCAATGTTGCGTGCCTCTCTTGTCTTTTACTAGATGCGACTAACTGTGGAAGTATAGCCTTTTGTCTAGAATTTACAATAGGTTCAAGTCGTTAATAGGACTAGCCGATAATAACGGACAGAGAAGCTATATTTCTATAAGCTCCCGAGCCTGTTCCTGTCGGGTGTGGGGGGATTGTATTTAGGTAGGCCATGGCGAGCCAATTAGGTCAGATCCTTGTAGAGAAAGGGCTTTTGACAGAGGCCCAGCGGAGGCACGCTGAGCAGATCTGCCAGCGCACGGGCAAGCTCTTTGTCTCGTGTGTGGTTGACATAGGGATGGTATCAGAAAAAGACCTATATGAAACCCTAAGCAACCATTTCGGAGTCCCCTTTGTTGATATCAAAGGCGCTCATATCGATGAAACTGTTATCAAGATTATACCAGAGGATTTAGCGCTTAAGCACTCTGTTCTTCCGCTAGCTCATAAGGGTAATACACTAAAGCTTGCCGTTGTGGATCCATCAGATACTGTTGCGTTAAACGAGATCCGTTTTATTACAAATTGCGAGTTGGAGCTTGTCTTAATTTCTGAGCTTAGCCTCAGGCTTGGACAGGAGCGGCTCTATAGCTCTGATGTTTCGTATGAGAGCATTATAGAGAGTATAAAGAGTGGCGAGCTTAAAGAAGAGCGGGAAAAGGCCGCAAAGGCGCCTCCTGTTGTGATTGAGCGCATATCTGAAGATGCCCCTATTATACAACTTGTTGACGCTATCCTTTCAGACGCCATTCGCAAGAATGCCTCAGATGTACATATTGAGCCTTATGAGCAGTTCTTTAGGGTGCGCTTTAGAATAGATGGGGTGCTGCATGAGATTATGAGGCCTCCTGCAAGACTAAAAGGCGCGCTTATCTCGAGAATAAAGGTGATGGCAGATCTTGATATCGCCGAAAGGAGAATGCCCCAGGATGGAAGGATAAAGATAAAGCTTACAAGCGGGCTTGTGATGGATTTCAGGGTAAATGTAATCCCTACTCTCTTTGGGGAAAAGGTTGTCTTGCGCCTCTTAGATAAATCAAACCTTCAGTTGGATATGACAAAGCTGGGGTTTGAACCTGAACAGCTTAAGGATTTTATGGAGTCTATATCAAAGAGCTATGGGATGGTGCTTGTTACCGGTCCGACAGGGTCAGGCAAATCTACAACCCTTTATTCAGCGTTGTCTGAGCTTAATAAGATGTCGGTGAATATTTTTACGGCGGAGGATCCAGTTGAGTACAGCCTTCCAGGCATAAATCAGGTGCAAATACACGAAGAGATCGGTTTTGGTTTTTCTCAGGCGCTCCGGGCATTTTTGAGGCAGGATCCTGATATTATCATGGTTGGAGAG
>RFKT01000204.1 GCA_003694225.1 Candidatus Dadabacteria bacterium | reverse complement strand
ATTCTCACCTTGGATGGCACAGAGGCATCTTTAGTAAACTTGAATTTTCCAAATGTAGCCGTGTCTAACTCATGCGACATGAGATAATCCCTGATTTGACGTCCAGTTGCGGCTCCTGACTGTAAAGCGCTCAAAACCCCGTTCATTGCATCATAAGCGTTTGAAGCGGTTAAGATCGGTTCATATCCAAATCTCTTTTTAAATCTTTGTGCGAAAGCCGAATCAGCCACAATGAATTTTGTATGTATGAGCTTTTTTATATAAGGCTTGAAGAGAGGATGTTTGATCCAACTCTCCCCATCGTGCACAGTTGCAAGCTGAATGGAGGGAATAACAATCTGAATCTGTTTTAGAAGGCTTGAAAGGGAGGTTTCATTCCATACATAAACAATCAATACATCTGGCCTTTTGTGTTTTAACCTGTTAAGGAGCGTATAAAAATCAGCCGTTCCCCCTTGCACGCCCTCATCGGCTATAAGTGTGGCTTGTTTTAATATGAGTTTTCTCATCATTTCAGAAAAGGGCTCTTCTTCATAGATAAGAGCTATTCGATGCATCCCTTTAGACTTAAGGAAGTTTAGCAAGGTTTGAGTTTCTATTGTTGAATTGTGATAGAAGCTTACAGCCCACTTTCTATCGTTCTCAGAAAAGGCTTCTACAGCCGCACTGGGCGTTACAAGAAGTACGCCTTTCCTTTGGGCCAAGGGGATCACTGCAGGGAATCCATCAAGCCATGTAGGACCAAGTATAACTGGGTAGCCTTGCATCGCAAACCATTGAAAAGATGTGATTATCTGCTTTTGATCCGTCCGAGTGTCTTCAACCTTCAGCTTAACTGCTCGACCGTTCACTCCCCCCTTCCTGTTCCACTCCTCCACAGCAAGGGTGTATCCGTCAAGCTCGTTTTTTCCAAAGACAGAGGCCGCTCCAGTTTGGCCAACCATGACTGGTATTACCAGATCAGATTCTGTTTCGGCCGCAGAGTCTGGGGCAAACGGAAAAGGAGCCGCAAGCAGTATATACGCTAAAATTATCCTTATTATGACTTTTGCTCTAAAATTTACTCTCATATTACGCCATCTCCAGCACAGCAGATACTAATTTCGCAATCCCTTCATTGGCTTCTGCAATGTTTCGCGCAAGCATATAGGCAGGGGTTGATACAACCTTATTTGCCTGATCCACATGGATTTCAGTCACTGTTTTATTTATATGTTTTGCCCCCATCGATTCAAGGGCTGAGGCTGTGGATGGATCGTTCCCGATTGTAAGCTCCACTCCCTTATTGCCCAGTACCCGCGCGGCTATAGCGGGCGCTATGCATATAAAGCCTTGTGGTTTTCCAGCAGAGTGAAAACTCATCACCACTTTTTCCACTTCAGGGTTTACTGTGCAACCTGAGCCATCTTTGCCGAATGTTGAGAGATTAAGAGCGGCTCCAAATCCCCCGGGAAATATCACTCCGTCTGCCTCACTTGGTGTAAGCTCTTCAAGGAAAGAGATCTCGCCTCTTGCAATCCTTGCCGCTTCTACAATCATAGTACGCGACTCTGTTACGGTGTCGCCGGTCATATGATCCACAACAATCGATTGGTTGCCCCTAGGGGCGTAAAAAAGAGGAGTTGCACCTGCATTTACAGTATGAAGCAGAGTAAGCACAGATTCGTGAATCTCTGAGCCATCCTTTACGCCGCAACCTGAAAGTACAATAGCTATCTTTTTTGCCATTTTTAAATCCTCCCGTCTAAAGTAAGAAGTAGAGCTGCTGACGCGGAATTATAACAGTAATGATTGGAAAATTAAAGCAGACAAAAAGTTGATTAGCGGGGTTATAGTTGTACAATTATTTCCAAGAGATGGAATATATGAAAGGGCAAGATGGGACCGGAACAGCCGCATAACCCCGATAAAGATAGGGAAAAAGGGGAGGGATCGCAAAGCGGCGGAGAGATCTCTCCCATCAATCGCATTGTAACAGATTTTCAGGTTCAACAAGCATTTCAAAATATATTGGACGATAGTTTTGCGTCGGCCGAACCCGCTAGCAGTTTTGTCAGAACCTCACTTCTGCCGTATTGGAGGAGGCTCAAGGATTTTTTTCGCAGAGATAGTTGGTCAGATAGAGTCAATTTAATTATAAAATCAGCGTGCTTTGATGCTGACTCAGTGGCGGCTTGGTTGCTTGCAGAAGGGGTGTTAAAAAAACAGGGAGAAGATACAGCCCTTTCAATTTTGCCGCTAAGGGTTGTGGCGAGTACTGAGCTGTTCCCTATCACTATGGAAAATCTAGAATCTTTTAAGTTGACCACCGGAGTCTTTGCAAAATTTCGTTCTCCAAACGTTGATCCAGCGCTTTCTGTAATGTTGTCTGAAGGGGCTTTCGAGGAGGCTATGGATCATGCGGCAATAAATGGATTTTATCTGGCCAAGCGAGGTAGAGGCATTTATAGTTCTCTGCCGGCTGCATCTATAATTACTGTGGTTTCTGTCGTTGTTGCGATGGATCGCTTAGCGCCAAGTGTGAATAAGAACGATAAAGAAGGCGCAAAGATTCCGGTACTTGGAGTGAGTAGGCATTCAACTCCAGATAAGGCGGGAAAGGTTACAGTTGGCGTTGCCTACCCGAGAGCTGATGAGCTGTGTGAGAGGGGCTTAGCTAGGGTTGGCTCCCTTATGGAGCTTATTGTTTCCGTTCAGTTTCGACTTGACCATCGGTTAAGGCT
>RFKT01000026.1 GCA_003694225.1 Candidatus Dadabacteria bacterium | reverse complement strand
ATGTTACAATTAACGGAATTACCACAACTTATTCCAATCCTTTCACTTTTGATCTCGGAGGAGAAGTTGAATACGGTATCATTCCGTTGGTAATCCCTGCGGGAACATCACAGATCACTCTTCAATGCTTTTCAAGGGATGATTCAAGGCCGGGAATATGTGATGAAGACCCTGACACCCCTCCGCCAGCATCCTACCAAATTAATGTGGCGGCACTTCAGTTTGATGACAGCTTGCCAGTATGTAACATTGGCGAGGGTTATCAGAGTCAATGCACAGGAAACGCAACATCTATCACCTTAGATGGAAGCGGTTCCTTCGATCCAGATGGAACTCCGCTCAGCTATGTATGGAGCACAGATTGCCATAGCAGCCAGTTATCACAACAGGGAAGCTCCTCTGTTCTTACACTCTCTCTCCCGGGAACTGGTGTACCACAATCATGCACAGCAACATTGACTGTAAGTGACGGAATTAACTCCGCTACATGTTCTGCTCCCATAACCGTGGGCGGATGCGATGTCCAATGCATTGAAGAATCCCCTTCAAAGAAAGACATGAAATTATCTAAAAATGTGCTTAAAAAAGCAAAGATTCTAAAGAAAAGGGTTGCCCGCTTTTCAAGGGCTGCTGAAAGGTGTGGAGCCCCATCAACGCAAAAGATGAGAAGAGCTGCGAGAAAGCTTCTCCGGCGCATGAAGAAAACATTAAATCAAGAGATTCTATCGACATTAACTGTCTGCGCAAACTCAATCTGTTCTATGTCGAGCACAGAAGACACGTCCGTTCAATTAACCCGACTTGGAAACAGAATTGCGCGAATCGCAAAGAGAGCAAAGATCTACGCATTGGGAGTATGCAATGTCAGTCACTCATCCAGAGGCGGAGGAACAAGAAAAACCACCGATGATTATAGGGATGACCTGATTAAAGCGATTGATAAACTTCCGAAAGAGAAGAAAACTTGCTCTTAAGTAAAGGGAAAGAGAACCTGTCGCAGGCGCTTCCAAGCGCTTGCTTAAGTTAATTATTACACCGGTCCCAAAAGTCACTCAAATGTTATTGCAGTGAGCTTTAAATTTGGACCCCTCGGGAATCAATAGATCTGGGGATTCTCTTACAAATCGAAAGAATGCTTCGTGCAGGCAAGATGCCTGCGCTCCATAGAGAAAGGGGCGGGGCTACTTTAAAAATGTACAGCGTGACTTTTTCTCACCCCTCTCCCAAAAAAGCAAAGGATTGTCTTCAGCAAGATTGGATGTTGGTTTTTTGATTAAGAATAAAAATCTTCCGGCTCTCCTTCCGGCCTCGTTTTCCAGCGACGGTGCATCCAAAACCACCCTTCAGGGAAGTCCTCGATTATCCGCTGATAACAGGACGACACCCTCTGGGTAATTTCTCTAATCTTATCTTTGGTACTCATACCAGAATCATAAATATCGCTAACATCACATTCTGCAAAGTTGATCTGATATTTGCCATCTTTAAGATTCTTCACAGACGCAACCATAATAGGACACCTAGTCTTTAAAGCTATCAATGCTAGCGCCTTTGTAGTTGAAGCCTCAATGCCAAACCATTTGACGAAAACCCCGTGTTTCCTCCTTACATTCTGGTCAAAAAGGATAGCCACATCTTTGCCCGTCTTTATAGCCTTTACCGCTTTCTGATACCCTCCCTTTCTGGATATAACCTTGTTCCCATGAAGTTCCCTAATGGAATTCCACCATGCATCAAGTCTCTTTAAAGAAAAGCTTCTTACAATAAAATTCAGCGGAAGCCCATAAAAAGGCATTACAAAGCCCACTAGTTCAAAGCTTCCCAGATGTCCCGTCGCAATCAACACCCCTGTTTTATGCTTTCTTTTAATCTCCTGATATCTACTATAAAATGGAAAAGAGACATTGTTTTTTACCCACTCTTTATCTATCGATGAAAGCCTTGTACAATCAGCCAATAACCTCCCTATCTGGGATATATTTGCCCTAAGCACATTTTCGCGCCATTTGTCATCCTTATCAGGAAAGGCAAGTCTTAGGTTTGTTCGGGACACAGTGTAAAATCTCGGAAATAGTAATCCGTAAACGCGCACTAACCATGTAAACAGCGCAACGCGAAATCTAAAAGAAAATAGATTGACTACCTTAAATAAGAGTTTTACAAAGAAGGTAACTATACGATCAACCATAAAGTAAACCCCGCATGAACAAAGATACGGCAAATTGTATGCTTGAACAGGATAAAAAATCAAAAAAGGATTTAATCTATCTCCTCTCCAAAACCAAGCTACACGCCGTAAAAGCCTTACAAAAATGCGGCCTGACACCCCATGACTCCCAGATTTTTTTCTTTTCCATCCTTTACGCCCAAATGGCTGAGGTGATCTGCCCCCAACTAAGGGATCGCCCCAAAGAAGCGTTCCTCAGCGAAATTATTTCAAATTCCGATATCCCAAAAGAAGCTGTGGCGGCACTAACTTTAATTCAAACTGCTATTAAAAAGGATATTGAGCCTTTCCTGCTCTTAGCGCCGGAGTTCCCTTATATAATCTGCGCTCTTTATGAAATTGGCTTCGCAGAAAAGAAAACCTTAAGAAAAAAACACGGGGCATACTATACTCCCAAAGAGGTGGCAGATTTTATGCTCAGCGAATCCTTAAAACTTATAACCCCCTCCTCAACCATTACAACCCTTGATCCGGCATGCGGAGCAGGTATCTTTCTTATCTCAGCCATTAAGAAGATCCCTTTACATCAGATATTTGGTGTAGATAAAGACCCATTGGCTATAGAGGTAGCCCGCTTGAGCCTCCTTCTAATGGCGCTGAGCCTAGATTCCTCTTATGCAAAGCGAGAGATAGAGACCCTTGCCCTCCTCTCACGGAACATAATCTGCGGCGATGCTATTATTTCCAAGAGCGGAAATCTCTGGCGCCAATACTTTCCCGACGTCACTCAGGATGGTGGATTTTCCCTGATAATTGGCAATCCCCCTTACGGCATATCAAGAGACGACAAGATTACCCCTGAAGACAATGTGCTGATGAAAAAAGAATACTCTTACATTAGAAATGGAAAGATAAATAAATATATGGCCTTCATGGCAAAGGCCTTTTCTCTCCTTAGAGAGGGAGGTGTGTGCTCCCTTATAGTGCCAAACTCATGGCTTGGTATAAAAAGTGGGGAGAAATTGAGGGAGTTTTTTCTAAACAATTCTGCTCTGCACTCAATAAGCACATTCAAAACGCCCGTCTTTGAAGACCCGGGACTAGAAGCGGTAGTATACACCGCTATAAAGGGAAAGCCGCAAAAAAACATAAAGATATCGATATTTGATTCACATTACTCCTTTTTAAGACTCCATACTTTCAATGCCACCCCGGCTTTATGCCTTAAGCGTCCCGGCAAAACAATACCTTTAATTTGGGCAGACGGATTGGAAACCGCTCTTTCATCAATTCATGCATCTACCATACCTCTATCTTCAACCGATTCCCCTTTCCTTCCTAAGATTGCGCTTCAACCTTATGCAGCAGGAAAGGGAGAGCCGCCGCAGTCAAAAGAGGATGTGAAAAATAGAATTTATGATTGTAACTCCCGAAATGGGAGGAATGTCTACAGGTTCTTAAAGGGAGCAGATGTATTAAGGTATGCAGTAAATTTTAGCGGCGGATATCTAAAGTACGGCCCTTGGTTGGCTGATCCACAAAAGCTTGATTACTATACATGCCAAAGAATAATCCTAAGAGAGATCATCAATCCTCCTCCCTATGCTCTAAACTGCGCCTTTACTGATAAGCCTTATCTCTATACAAAGTCCATCCTTCACATCATAGGAAAAACACAGGATCTACCTAAGGAGTGGTTTATGGGTTTACTTGGGATACTTAACTCAAGACTAGGATCCTTTATCATCCTTTTTCAAGGCAGAAAATCACAAAGAAGGCTTTTCCCGAAGATTGTAAACGAAGATCTCAAATCATTCCCTATTCCACGCAATTACAAAGATGCCCTTTTTTCTATATCAAAGGCCTTCTCAGAAAGCAGAGCACCTTCCACACTTGAACAACAAAGGATAGACAATGCTGTATTTGAATGTTACGGAATAGGCCTGGCAGGGCAAAATGCGATAGAGGAATATTTCCAAAATTATAAAAAAGCCCTGCTAAAAGACTAAGTCAAATCAGTTCTTCTTTATCGATAATCTTTGCGCTTACAACACCATACTCTGGAAAGGATCTTTTTACGCGCTCCAAAATCAAGGGATCCCCATCATAAACACCAAAGACAACACAACCAGAACCAGACATAAGCGCTCCTAAACAACCACACTCTAAAAGGCCCTCTTTGATAGAAAAAAGCTCCGGGAAAAGCCTCTTTATAGCATCTGACTTTTCCAGATCATTGGTGAGATATTTGCACGCATCCTCTAACGCAATAACAGGAAGCCTTGAAATAAACTCATCTGTAATTAAACTCTCCTTATCTGCGCAATCAATACCCCCATACACATCTTTAGCTAAAAGCCTTACCCCGCTATAAACTAATATAACGCTAACTTTACCTTGAAAGCTAGAAGAGCTGGCCACCTCTGCTCCAGTTCCAGAGATAATGGCAGAAGTCAGCCGTGAGGCAAAAAACGGCACATCGCTCCCTATCCTCCCCGCGATCTCTTGAAGATTATCCGCAGAAAGCCCAAGATTTAAGGCTTTGTTTATCTCATACAAAAAAGCGCCAGCATCTGTAGAGCTTCCCCCAAGCCCACCACAAAGAGGTATCCTTTTATCTATCTCTATAGAGATATCACATTGAGACAAGTCAGGGCATAAATCCCTCAAAAGGCTAACGGCTAAGGCAACAGTATTGTCACTAATATTACCTGAAGAAGACTGCGGCACATTTGGATCGGTACATGAAATAAAAAGCCTCCTCTCACCGCTGTCTTTAATCGCAACACGCACTTTATCGTGCAGATCCAAGAGAAACAAAGTTGATTTTATTTTCTTATATCCGCTGTAAATAGAAGTTGGAGGAAAATTTCCTACAACCTCTAAGGTCCAATTAATCTTTGCATATGCAGGAAAAGAAAACTCTATTTTATTCATTTAGAAAGCAACACAACTGAAATCACTTCAACCCCCTCCCCGCGCCCCCAAGGGGTGGCGCCTTCACCGGAAGTGGCTGTTATTCCTATGCACTCTTTAGGAAGCTCTAAGAGAAAGGACAAATTTTCCTTCATATTGTCCACTGTAGGTTCAATCTTAGGAAATTGACACTCAATAGCTATGCTCAGTGAGACAACTCTTAATCCGCTTTCGTGCATCCATAATAGGGCTTCCTTTATATAATTAGAGCTGTCTCTACCCCTCTCACGTTCGCTAGTATTGGGGAAATAATATCCTATAGACCTTTTGCCAAGAGCCGATGAAATCGCATTAAAAACAGAATGATACACTACATCGCCATCAGAATGGGCATTAAAGGGGTGGCCTTCAAATGAAACGCCCCCTAATAGAAACTCTCCTTCTTTTGCCTTGTCAAATAGATGGGAGTCTTTGCCTATTCCGATTCTAAACATTGAAATCCCCCGCTATTATATCTGCCGCCTTAAGATCTATTTGGGTTGTTATCTTGATATTATAAGAAGCTATCGGCAAAACTTTAACAGAAACTCCCGACAGATAAAGCAATGTAGAATCCTCGTAGCCGTCCTTATTGATATAACCATCTTCTATAGCCTTAGACCGCGCTTTGATGATATCGGCATAACGGGCACATACAGGTGTCTGTATCAAAGCTATGGTGCCCCTTTCCATGGAACCGGAGATAAAATTATTATTATCTACATTAACAATCGTATCCACGCTCTCACATCCGCATACAGCTGCACCCATAGAGAGCGCCTCACTATACAAGGCATGTAAAGTATCTCCTGTTATGAATGGACGGCTTCCATCGTGAATAAAGACCCAATCGTTGTCATCTCCTTTAATGGCATTCAGACCATTTTGAATCGAGGCCATACGGGTAGCTCCCCCCTTTACAACCGTCTTTACCTTATAAAACCCGAAAAAATCCACTATACTCTCCATTAAAGAGAGGTCTTCTCTGCAAGAGCCTGCGATCACCACAACCTCATCTATACATGAAGCAGAGCAAAATGCCTTAAGGCTATACCAAATCAGAGGCTTTCCACGCACAAGAGCAAATACCTTGTTAAACCCCAATCCTGCCCGTTTGCCTATACCTCCTGCAGTAATGATTGCAAAGTTCATCTTGGCTATTTCTTAAGACAAAAGAGGCACCTCTTTTCAATAATATCTGCCGCATTAGGCGGTATATACCTCTTCCAAGCAGGATTTCCTTTTCTCATAAGCGCTACAATGTCAGTGGAGAGGATGCTACAATATTCAGGATTATAACCCTCAAGATCGACAAGATACCCTCTATCCTGAAGGTGTGCCAGCAAGTGGCGCGCATTTTTGCCCACATCTATGTTCTTGGAAGTCACAAACTCTCCTTCCGGCATCTCAAGGTTCATATCCATAGCATTTGCCGTAAGGAGGGATATCTCAAAAGTCTCCCTAGCAATAGGATATATATAAAAAGTAACATTTCTCTCAAAGAGCTTTCCGAAGGCTTCCATAATTCCACCGGGAAGAGATTGATAGTAGTTTTCATTAAAGATGTGAATCAAGGCATTTGCCCCAATGGTTATTCCTATGGGCTCTTTAGTATACCGGCGCAGATAAGTAGCCAGCCTGTAATACTCAGGGTAATCCGAGATAAGAACGTTAAATCCCTCGGCACACAGTGTGTCTGCCAGATCTAAAAAATCTCTATCCGTTGACTCCTCCGTTGCTAAAAGATTATTGATAGTGATTTCAAGCACAGTTATTGGATCCTTTTTTTGGGGATCCAATTTTTCGCGGAATTTTGGCTCAGCAAGTTTTATCATGTCTATATTAACATTAGTCAAAGGCCTAAAAGATCCCCTTTGAAGCAAGACAGGTCTTTTGTAAAATTCCTCCGAAGGCTGCTTAACCCGCCGATCCGGCCCGAACATAATCGCATTTGTAAGGCCAAACTGAACAAGCTTAAGGCTCATAAGCCTGTTGTCAACTTCGCGGAAGGAAGGGCCTATAAACTCGATCATATCAACCTCTACGGCATTAGCCGCCAAATTGTCATTCAACGAACGTATAAACTCATCGAGATTATCGGTGTAGAAATAAGCCCCGTACACCAAGTTAACCCCTATAACTCCGAGGGAATCCTGTTGTGCCTGAGCTGTATCTTGAAGCATCCGAACATGGATTATAATATCATCAGGCTCACTCTGGGGTTTGATCTGGAATCTTATACCGAGCCACCCATGGCACTCATTGTTTCCTTTGTAACTACGGGTAGCAACTGTGTCAGCAAAGGCAAAAAACCGGGTAGTATCACCCCTAACGGTGTTAAGCCTCTCTATAAGCAAGGAATATTCCCTATCAAGCATCTGCCCAAGCCTCTCACGCGACACATATCTCTTTGCTTTCTTATAGATAGAATCACTAAACTTCATGTCATAAGCAGATATCGAACTTGCCACAGTGCCTGCAGCAGCGCCCACCTTAAAGAAGTGCCTCACCACTTCTTGACCTGCTCCGATCTCCGCAAAGGTGCCGTATATGGTTGAATCAAGATTTACCGTAAGTGCCTTCATATCTATAGTGGGTATCTCTCTTTCCACATCTCTCTCCACGATAATTCAAGGACAACAAAAATATCATTGACTCCCTTCCCCATAAATCCTAGCAATTATTGACCTAAAATACCACTATCAACTAAAGCCTCCAAAAATTCTGCGGCGCAGAGTCTAGAACAAAAATCCATTGCTCCTCAATTCTCCCCCTCCTGTTGCCCTTTTGCGGATATCATTCTTTAATACGCAATGGCATTAAGAGTAGCTCCGTTATATTATGGAGTCAGTGAGACCTGTGATTAACTTATAAAAATAGCTATGGAAAACTTAAGAGAGAGAGGGGAAATCTCCGTTAAAGGGATGACCTGCGGAAATTGCGCAAGGAAGGTGCAGGAAAAGCTGGAAGATTTTGGCCTAAAAGAGGTTTTTGTAGACTTAGGAAGAAAACGTGCCGTATTCTCCAACCCTTTGGGGATAAAGCCTGAACAGATAATTGAGGCCATAGAACAGCTGGGATATAAAGCATCTTTTAAAGAGAAATCCAATCAGAAAGACACTAAAGATTTTTCGCTCGAGATTAAATTCACCGTTTCTATGCTTTTAACCCTTCCGCTTGTTGCTCATATGTTTTTGGATTACTCGATTCTTCACAATAAATATTTTCAACTTGCTCTGTGCCTTCCTGTCTACGCAATAGGTGCGGTACACTTCGGCAAAAGCGCATACCACTCTCTTATAAACAAACTTCCAAACATGGATGTACTTATATTTACGGGCTCTACAGCTGCCTTCTTTTACAGCCTTGCAGGTACCCTTCTTCACTTGGGTCCTAACTATCTCTTCTATGAGACCTCAGCTTCAATCATTACCCTCGTATTAATGGGCAACCTACTTGAGCACAAGTCTTTAAAGCAAACCACCTCAGCAATAGAAGAGTTAAGCTCTCTTAGAGTCCCCAAAGCAATAAAGATTCTCGACTCTGGAGATGCTCAGGAAATCGATGCGAACGAGATCCAAAAAGGCGATATTCTTCTTGTAAATACTGGAGAAAGAGTGCCTACAGATGGCGAAATTATCTGGGGTGAGGGAAAAGTTGATGAATCTATCGTAACAGGCGAAAGCGTCCCTGTACCTAAAATAAGAGGCGACAAGGTTATTGGATCTACACTCTTAAGGGAAGGAACACTTAAAATTAAAGCAACGGCAGTCGGCAATGATACTGTGCTGGCTGCTATAATCCGGATGGTTGAAAGCGCTACAAGCACAAAGCCTTCCATACAAAGGATAGGAGATAAGGTTAGCGCTGTCTTTGTCCCTATTGTTTTGCTTATAGCTGTAGTGACATTTTTTGTATGGATCTTTGCGGGAGGCACCATGCAGTCAGCCTTGATGAGCTCAATTGCCGTACTGGTTATATCCTGTCCGTGCGCGATGGGACTTGCAACCCCGACTGCTGTGGTAGTTGCCATAGGAAAAGCCGCTCGGAAAGGAGTACTTATCAGAGGAGGAGACACCCTTGAAAAACTTGCGGGAGTGTCCATAATTGTATTTGACAAGACAGGAACTATTACAACTGGAAACTTTGAGATAAAAAAGATTGAAACTCGTGGCGAAATAAGCGAAGATGAATTAAAATCCGCTATAGTCTCTTTAGAAAAATTTTCCTCACATCCCATCGCCAAATCACTATCTGCAGCGTTTGAAACAGCAACGCATATGCCCATTGAGAAAGTTACAGAGATGAAAGGCGTTGGCATTAAGGGAACAGATGCCAACGGGGATGAATATCAGGTTGTATCCGCTCCATCCCTCCCTACTCAAGCGCGCCCTGAGGATGGTGATATTGCTGTCCTAAAAAATGGGAATGTGATCGGTGTTATATGGATAGGAGATCAGCTAAAGGAAAATGTTAAAGAAACCGTAGCTAAACTCAAACAAAAAGGGATAAAAACTGTCCTGCTGAGCGGCGACAGAAAAGATAAGTGCATAGCCATAGCTAATGAAGCAGGAATAGATGAAGTGCATGCGGAGAAATCCCCTGAAGAAAAGCTCCAGATCATTAAGAACTACCAAAACACCGCAAGAACGGCATTTGTAGGCGACGGCATTAATGATGCCCCTGCCCTAGCCCAAGCCGAGATAGGAATATCGTTAAGCGAGGCTACAGAGGTGGCCATACAGTCTTCTCAGGTAATACTTCTTAAATCCCGCATAAATCACCTGATGGATGCCTTAAACATCTCCATGCTATGTCTTAGAACGATTAAGCAGAACCTTTTCTGGGCATTCTTCTACAATGTTGCGGCAATTCCTATTGCAGCCTTTGGGCTGTTAAATCCGATGATTGCCGCATTCAGCATGGCATTTTCAGATATTATGGTGGTAGGCAACTCGCTTCGACTAAAGATAAGAAAGATCTGAGAGAGACGAGTGACGGAAAATTTGCAACATCGAGACATCACAAAGATTGAAACCAACGGAAAAGAGATTTACCTTATAGGAACAGCCCATGTAAGCCGCGCCAGCGTGGAGCTTGTAAGGAATACTATAAGGGAGATTAAGCCAGATACTGTTGCTGTAGAGCTTTGCAAGGGGCGATATGAATCACTGACTAACCCGGAAGTGTGGAAGAAGGCTGATATCTTTACAGTAATAAAGGAAGGAAAAGCCTACCTGCTTATGGCACAGCTTATTTTATCAAGCTTTCAAAAGAGAATAAGTAAACACCTAGAGATAAAACCGGGAGAAGAGATGCTAACGGCCATAAGGGAGGCCGAAGACTCCAAAGCAGATCTTGTGCTGGCTGACAGGAAGATAAAGATCACTATGAAGAGAGCGTGGTCAAAGTTGGGGTTCTGGTCAATGGTAAAGGTCTTTGCATATATGATAGGAAGCCTGTTTACGCACCCGGAGATATCAGAAGAGGAAATCGAGGGGCTGAAATCGGCTGATGCTTTGGCGGCTATGATGTCAGATGTCTCCAAAAATATGCCTGAAATTAGCAAGGCTATTATTGATGAAAGGGATATGTACCTTGCAGAAAAGATACGATCTGCTCCAGGAAGGACAATAGTAGCTGTAGTTGGAGCCGGACATGTAGCAGGAATTAAGAAATATATAAACATGCCTATAGATATGGCTACACTCGAGACAATCCCACCTCCCTCCTTGCTGCCAAAGATAATAGGATGGAGTATACCCCTGATTGTCATAGGGCTTATCATATACGGTTTCGCATCATCAGGAGCGCAAACAGGCGTTGACATGATATTGAAATGGGTGATACCAAACGGAGCCTTTGCAGGCCTAGGCGCCATAGCCGCTCTGGCACACCCTTTAACTATTGCAGCTGCGATCGCCTCAGCCCCTCTCACATCACTTAACCCTTTTATCGCCGCAGGGTGGGTTGCAGGGCTAGTAGAAGCGCTTATTAGAAAACCAACTGTAGCAGATTTTGAAAATCTCGGGGATGATATAACCACATTAAGGGGACTGTGGAAAAATGGGGTTACGAGAATCCTTTTAGTCATTGCACTTACCAACCTAGGTAGTATGATAGGGACGGCTATAGGAGTTCCTCTTGTAGCATCTGTGCTGTAATGTTTGGAAGAGGGTAAGATTTTTTAGTGATATTCTGCTCGAGATGGAGACCAACCCAGTCATAGAAAAGGGGGCGCAAAAGTTTTACCAATTGGCAACAATGGCCTTGAGCACACTGTGCGGGATACTGATAGCGCTTCCAACCGCATTAAGCTCAAAACAGGGCTTTCTAGCCCAATTTGCCCTTATTGCGGCGTTAGGAAGTGTTGGCTTTTTGATTGGAAGAAAGAGAAAGGACAGCCGTCTATTTTTCTATCTATCCCTTATCTGCTGTGTGATTTTAATCACCCTTCTGTGCCGCCAAAGCTAACGGCAATAGGCAACCAACAATAAATTCAGGAAGATAGCAGGTGTTAGCCGTAAGGTAGGAATTTACCTTCCTCATTGAACACCATAATGTTAAAATAGAGGGAAATTTAACATCGAGATGCATAGGCTTTCTGTACCGAAGTGAAATACAAGAGGATTATAACGCCACCAAAACAGAGCTTTTTTCTATTTGGAGCTAGAGGTACAGGAAAAAGCACCTGGCTAAAGGAGGCTTTTCCCCACGCTATTTATATAGATCTGCTGGAAGAGGGGCGATACCAAAGATACCTTGCCGATCCGGAGCAGTTTGCTCTGGATATTGGAATTGCAACGCAAGATAGATGGGTCGTGGTAGATGAGATTCAGAGGCTTCCTAACCTTCTGAATGAGGTGCACCGCGCTATAGAAAATCTCGGGTGCAGGTTTGCCTTATCGGGATCAAGCGCACGTAAACTCAAATCTGAAAAAACCAATCTTCTCGCTGGCAGAGCCATTAATAAAGAGATGCACCCTTTTTTGCCTTATGAATTAGGTGAAGATTTTTCAATCAACACAGCCCTAAGATATGGAACCATACCTATTATTTGGGCATCTCACGACAGAGAAGCAACCCTTGAGGCATATGCCCAAATGTATCTAAAAGAGGAGATTCAAGCAGAGGCATTGGTAAGAAATCTCCCATCCTTTGCGCGTTTTCTCCCTATAGCTGCCCTTATGCACGGGCAGGTGCTCAGCATAGCAAGCCTTGCCCGAGATAGCGGTGTTCATCGCAATACTATATCAAATTATATTGAAATCCTTGAAGATACCCTTGTCGCCTTTAGGCTTAAAGCCTTCGAAACAAAACTTAGGGTCAAAGAGAGAAAAAACCCGAAGTTTTATATCATAGATCCCGGATTGGTACGAGCGCTAAAGCGGTATTCAGGAAAAGTAACCAGAGAAGAAAAGGGCGCTCTTTTTGAAGGATGGGTTGCAAACCTACTGCGGGCTTATAACTCATATAATAAGTTCTATGATGATTGGTATTACTGGTCAACAACAGACACCAAAATAGAAGTGGATTTTTTACTAAGATCCAAAAACTCTTATGTGGCAATCGAGGTTAAATCATCAGATCGAATT
>RFKT01000203.1 GCA_003694225.1 Candidatus Dadabacteria bacterium | reverse complement strand
GTTCAAAAGTGGCCTGAACCTTTAGATACTCCCCGTTTTGCAGATCAACTATAAAGTCGATTTCTCGATCGGCATTTGTATCGCGACCGTAGTAAATTTTTTTATAAAATCTTGTCAGGTGATTATACACCGTTGCTTCAAGGAGCCTGCTTTGAAACTGCCGCCTATTTATAGAATAAAAAGAGATAAAAGCGGAAACAACAGGATAATATTTGTAGAGTTTGTTAAAAACACTTCTCCTCTTCCAAGAAAATTTCCCAATCTTTGAAAAAGCAAATGCGCTCTCAAAATATGAAATATACTGTGTTAGGGTAGGAAGACTAAGACTTTTGCCACTTGCCCTCATAGCCTTAAAAAGGGATCTTAAGCTTGTGATGCTGCCAGAATTGGTAATTAAAAAATAAAAGAGATCTTCCATCAATTCCGGCCTTTCAGGCTTAAACCTCCGAACGATATCATCAAGCAGAACCTTTCTAAAAATGGCTTCTGTATAGTCGCGTATACTCTCCGGATTTAAGTCTAGACTCTCTGGGAGACCGCCATATTTAATGTATCGATCCAGATGAAGTTTTATCTTCTGTTTATTTTCTGCATAGCCCCATGGGTCATTTGCTTCTATTCCCTTAAACTTTAATACCTCCTTAAAGCTAAACGGATAAACGGTCAATTCCACCACCCTGCCCCCCAGAGCAGAGCTTAGCTCGCTTGAAAGGAGGGTAGAGTTTGAGCCAGTAATAAAGATATTAAACCGATCCTTGGCTTTGTCATAAAGAGTTCTTACAAATTTTTCCCAACCAGAAACATTTTGTACCTCATCCAAAAAGAGATAAATTTGCATATCGGGAAAGGCGTGCATCAGAAAAGTGTCAAAAAGATCCCTTAGCTTCTCCCCCGTATTTATCCCGATGAGAAGGGGATGCTCAAAATTTATAAAAAATATATTCTCTCTGGGAGCCTTCTCCCTCTCAATCAACTCCCTATAGAGCTGCTTCAGTAGATATGATTTCCCAGTTCTCCGAAAGCCGGTTATAACCTTTATAAGGGTGTCTTGAAGATGCCTCTCTATCCACCCTTGATAATCATCTCGTACAATCTCGTTTTGGACCCTCTCTCCGAGCGCTTCTACAATAATCTCCGTGATCTGCTGATAGTCCATAATATGCACAGTTTTGATAAAGTCATTATACTAAAACTGTACATTTATATCAATATATAAGGATCATAATGCGCAAAAATAGTACAATATATTAAAATCACTGTAATATTAGTTATTATGGGGTTTTACAGGTCAGAGGAGCCGCTTTGAAAAGCTGCCAAAAGACCGTGTCAAATCACCTATGGTTACCCCCTATCACTTACTCCCTAAAAGGGTCTCACTTAACCTTTCTGCAATAGAAAGCGGCATTCTGCCCGCCTTTGCCAGATCAGTTGGCGAGGCCTTCCTCATCTCTTTTACACTTCCAAATGCCTTTATAAGCCTCCTTTTTCTTACCTCCCCTATACCCGGCACGGTATCTAAAAGAGAGGCAAAAACCCTCTTAGACCGACGACGCCTGTGATATGAGATAGCAAACCTATGAGCTTCGTCACGCAACTGAACTAAAAAGTTATAAACTATATCTCCCTTTTTAAGCTCCAGGGGGTGGCTTGAGGAGGGGATATACACCCTTTCAGGCTTTATAACGCCCTTTGCCTTAGAGTTGCAAAAAAATCGCTTTTCCTTTGCCAAGGCTATAATATCAATTTCCACCTTAGCTTTCTCTAAGATCTCCATAGCAGCTCCTAACTGCCCCTTGCCTCCATCTATAACAAAGAGATCGGGAAGATCGCCTCCTCCCTCTTTTACCCTCTGGCGCATAACCTCCCTTATCGACTCAAAATCATCTGGCTGTCCCACTTGCCCCTCAAGCCTATATCTTCTGTAGCTCTTTTTCTCCGGGGCGCCATCTTGAAACACCACTACACTTGCAACTGTGTCACTTCCCTGAAGATTGGATATATCAACGCACTCAACCCTCCGCGGGGCTTGAGAGAGAGAGAATCTCTCCTTCATAAGAGCCCCCAACTGAGACACCAAAGAATCAGCCTCAAAGGATTCTTTAAAGTGCTGCTCTGCATTTAGCTTCGCAATATTTACAAGCCTCCTTTTAATCCCCCTTTTGGGCGATAAAAGGGAAAAAGAGGCATCAGGAAACCTTTCCTTAATGCGAGATAGTATAATCTCTGCGTTTTCGCACTCGCACGGAAGGAGCGCTTCTTCGGGAAGAGAGGTTACACGCCCGTAGTACTGAGCCACTATGCTTTCAACAACCTCCCAGTCGTATCCCACTACATTTTCTAGCGCAAAGTTTTGAGCCTTCTGGATCCTACCATTTCTCACCTGCAATACAGTTGCTGCCGCAAGAGAGCCCTCCCTATATACGGCTATGGCATCCCTGCTTTCACCCCCATGGGTAACTATCTCCCTTCCTGCTGTAAAGTTCTTAAGAAAATCTATCCTGTCCCTTAAAACCGCGGCCTGCTCATATCTCATCTCACTAGACGCAAGCTCCATCTGGCTTTTAAGATCCCTTAATACCTCTGAGGTCTTGCCCTCCAAAAGCTTCTGCGCCGTCTTAATCCACCTCAAATATTCCTCCCTTTCAACCTTTCTGCAGCACGGAGCGCAGCACCTTTTAATCTCATACTCAAGGCACGGGCGGTGGCGGTTATAAAGCACAGAATCAGAACAGGTCCTAAGCGGCACAACCGATTTAATAAGCTCCATCAAGGTGTAAAGCTCACCCGAGTAAACATAAGGGCCATAATACTCAGCTCCGTCGTTTTCAGTCCTCCTTACAAGCTCAAGCCTAGGCCATTCGGCATTAAGATCAATCCTTACACACAGAAACGCCTTGTCATCCTTAAGCCTTATATTGTACTTGGGCTTAAACTTTTTTATAAGATCGCTTTCAAGGACAAACGCCTGCTCCTCATTCTCTGTAACAATTGTATCTATGGATGAGAGACTGCTCAAAAGTCCCCCTATCTGCACTCTGCTATCCCGCGAAGTAAAATAGCTTTTAACCCTCTTCCTTATATCCTTTGCCTTTCCGACATATATCACCTTGCCTTGGGCATTCTTCATAATGTAGACACCAGGCTTTGAAGGCAGGAGCGCCGCTTTCTGTTTCAGTTCAGATAAAGCGCCTTGTTCCATAGGATAAAACAAAAGTCTTAAAAAGGTTCTACTTTATAAGCTCACTCATTATAGCACTTATAGCGTCCCGGATATCAGCCGCTTTTTCAAACTCCTGCTTAGAGGCCGCCTCTAGCATCTTCCGCTTAAGAGAATCTATAAGCCTCCGTTGAGCCTTTTCATCAGTCGGAATCTTTATCTCTTTTCCATCTACCACTAAAGGTGAAACATCAATAGGGACTTCATCTACCAGAGCGCCGTGAATCTCTCTTTTGACAGTTTCAGGGGTAATCCCATGCTCTTCGTTGTACCTTTTCTGTTTTTCTCTTCGCCTCTCAGTCTCAGCCACAGCCTCCCTGATGGAATCGGTAATATTGTCAGCGTAAATTATAGCGCGCCCGTTTGCATTCCTAGCAGCTCTTCCCATAGTCTGAATAAGTGAGCGTTTAGACCGGAGAAAGCCCTCCTTATCGCCATCTAAGATAGCCACAAGACTTACCTCAGGAAGGTCTAACCCCTCTCTTAAAAGGTTTATCCCTATAAGGACATCAAATTCCTTTTTTCTTAGCGCTCTCAGGATCTCCACCCGCTCTAGCGTGTCTATATCTGAGTGAAGATACCGGGACTTTATCCCTATCTCCCTTAGATACGAAGAGAGGTCTTCTGCCATCTTCTTTGTAAGGGTTGTAACAAGCACCCTCTCTCCTCTATCTACAGTAGACCTTATCTCGCCAAGAAGGTCATCTACCTGATTTGTTGCAGGTCTTACCTCTACCTTCGGGTCAAGAAGCCCTGTAGGGCGGATAATCTGTTCTATAACCCTCCCTTCGCTTTTTTCTATCTCAAAATCGCCCGGTGTCGCTGATACAAATATTGTTTGGCCTACCTTGCTCCAAAACTCGGTATCCTTAAGAGGTCGGTTATCCAAGGCAGAAGGAAGTCTGAATCCGTGCTCTATCAAAGACTCCTTTCTTGACCTGTCCCCCCTGTACATACCGCCAATTTGAGGAACAGTCACGTGGCTTTCATCAATAATCAGCAAAAAGTCATCCGGAAAGTAATCTATAAGCGTAGACGGCGGCTCACCTTCAGAGCGGCCTTCAAGGTGGCGTGAGTAATTCTCAATCCCCGGGCAAAATCCTGTCTCAAGCAAAAGCTCCACATCGTAAAGGGTTCTCTGCTTTAGCCTTTCAGCCTCAAAATCCTTGCCCTTAGACCTTAAATAAGCGATCTGGCACTTAAGCTCTTCCTTAATTCCCTCAACCGCCTTCTCTATCGAATCGCTAG
>RFKT01000202.1 GCA_003694225.1 Candidatus Dadabacteria bacterium | reverse complement strand
GGCCTTAGAAGTCCATTCAACATACAGAGATGAAGAGGCAAATGCGGGCCGCCAACCCCCAATTACAAAATCTTCTCTTCCATATGCTGGCAAAATATCTCCCGAACAACATGTTGAGGCAATCGGAGTATCGTTTCAGAGAGTCTTGACCCAAACTATGAGAAAAGCAATTTCTGAAGTAAACCCTGAGATGGTTGCCACAGTGGTGCTGGCAATTGAAGCTGGCAAGACACTTGCTTTCGGAAGAGAGGGAGATAGAATAGTTCTTAGCTCTTCCTTTCCGCATCTTTCTGCGCGGGCTGTGCTCCATTCTATTCCGTCATATGCAGTTGAATATTCTGCTGATGAAAGAACAATTATAAGAAGGGCTATAATATACGGTTCAAGGAAAAGCATATACGGTCCTGTAAGGTTTGTCTTAGATATGTGTGAAGCAACGAGGGCGCTTCGCCAATGGGTGGAAATTTTAATGTCGCTTCCTCATGAAATTGGCGCAGTTTCCGATGAAGTGGAGCTTTATGGGCTAATGCATGAATTTCATACCAAGTGGATATCTACCTTAAAAGAGCTAATAACAAGCAGATCCCCGCTTCTTAAACATACAATGAGTGACGGAATAGCATTTTTTGTGCCCTTTAAGCTCTGCATGAAGCTTATATATGAGTTGGCGCCAAGTGCTTCTTTCAAACGCCTGATTGAATTAAACGCTGGTGTATGGGAAGAGAGGAAAAAAGCTTCTGGTAGGTTTCCGGATTACGAGCGGATGCTTAAGCCTCTTTGCAATAACGAAATCGCTATGTTGGCAAAGGACCACAGCATTTCTACTGAGGATCTATCTGTATGGTCTGCATTTAGAAATGTGTTTAACCACTATAGCTGGCTTGGCAGGCGTGTAGGAGATAACACAGTGCCTGAATCTTCTATTGTATATCTGGAAACTGGGCATGTAGGATTAGCTTCAGCAAAGAGCGTACACAAAGGCATAGTGGTTTTTCGCGCAACGAGGCTTGAAGAGAATATCGGTGATGTGTGGAAGGAGCTTTGTGAGGAAGTTTCTTTTGCAAGGATTATTGATGATAAGGCAGAGTATGAAAGGCTTAAGCTTCAGTATGGAAGCGGCACACAACTAAATGTTGTATAGGGATTATGGCAAGGGATTATCGAACGATAGGATTCAGTGAAAGGATTGCATCTGACAAGATGCATGCATGGGCTTTATGCCTTATAGCCTTTACCGCTGTTGTCTGTTTTGTGCTCTCACCCTTTGCAGGAGAGATGTCACCGTTTTGGCTGATGTTACTTGGAGTTGTTCCTGCTGTAGTGCTTTCTTATGCGGCTTATATATATGGTTCCTATTTTTGGCTTGAGAGGGAGAGGAAGGCGGAAAGCATAAGGAGGGAAGGGCGAAAGGTTATAGGAATGCCTCCCAGAAGGGATTGTTTTGAAAAAGCCCTTGAAGAGTGTAAGGCGGAAGGAAAGGGCATGATCGATAAATACCTTGTTGGGTTTGAGGTGGAGAGCGGAAACCCCATATGGATCAGCAACGATGATCTATGCACCCATGCCGCAGTGTTTGCAAAGACAGGTGTTGGAAAAACCCTGTGGCTTGAGTCTCTAATATTCCAACAGATGTGCCGGGGACGTGCAAGCGGTCTTACCTTTATCGATGCAAAACGAGATTCTACTACATTAGCCCATGTGATCTTTATGGCTCTTGTATCAGGAAGAATTGAGGATCTTATAGTGATTGATCCCTTTGACACGGTACATAGCTATAACTTCTGTTTGACTCACCAAAGGGCTGATGTAAAAGCTAGGAAAGTGCTAAGAGCTGGACTTCCGCCTACATCAGATCAAAGTGTTACTAAACATTATGACAGACTTGCTGCGGATGCCATTTACAGGATGGTGCGGGCTATGGAAAGCTTCGGGCTGGCGTGGTCTATAAAGGACATAGCTGTAGCGCTCTCAGCTTTTAATCTTTCTTATCCGCATCTGAAAAAGCTTCTGACCAAGATAGGCGCCAAACAAGCCTTAGTGGAGCTCGGCCATCTGGCTGCAAGCTATAGAAGCTCTAAAGGCACCCTTGATTCAACCCGCATTACGGACAATCTAAGGGGAATTGCTTCTGAGCTTCATGCATTGGCAGGCAGTGAATCCGGCCAGATGTTTTGTACACGGTATTCAGATCTCGTTTTGACCGATGCCATTCTTCGCGGAAAGATCATATACTTTATGCTTCCGAGGCTTGAAGAAGCAGAGTCTGCCAATAGAATGGTGAAGGTTTTCAGGGAAGATCTTGAGGTTTCTATTGGCGAGATCACCTCTTCTACAGAGCACACACTCGAAGACCCGCATATGGTTGTGATAGATGAAGGGTCGTCAACCTTCGGCCCGACTTGGGCAAATCTCTTTGAACTTGCAAGAAAAGGGCGGTTTGCTCTGCTGTTTGGAGCCCAGTCAGCAGGAGGGCTTACAGATAACGCCTTGGGGCTTAGTGAAGCATTTTACGAAAGGGTCATGGCAAATGTAAACCTGAAAGTTACAATGAGGGTAGGAGATAACAGGACAGCCGCTGATATGGCGGAATGGATCGGCAAGGTCACAACTACTAAAAAGACTATAGGGACAGGCGTCTCTTACGGGAGATCCGAGAGAGAGCTTCGGGGGCTTTTGGATTTTCAGGCAAGAAGAACTGGTGGAGAATCCGAAAGCATAAGCATATCAGAAGATGTGACTGATCTGGTAAG
>RFKT01000025.1 GCA_003694225.1 Candidatus Dadabacteria bacterium | reverse complement strand
TGCACCTGTTAGCCTTACAATAGATTCCTATATACAGCTTATTATGGACGAAGAACTTGAAAGGGGAGTTCTAGACGCTCACGCCTTAAGGGGGGTTGCGGTTATGGTCGACTCTGAGACGGGGGAGGTATTGGGAGTCAGCCAAACTCCTTTTGTCGACTTTAATAAGGGTAGGATCCCAGATCCCAGGAGTATGATCAATGCGGCAGCGCAACTTGTGTATGAGCCAGGCTCAACCTTAAAGCCTATAGTAGCTGCCGCCGCTATTGAAAAAGGAGTCGTGAAGGAAGATGAGCTCATTAACTGTGAAGAGGGTAGATACCGCTTCGGACGGAAAATTATTAGAGATGTCCATCCTATCTCTGTAGTTCCTTTCCGCAGGGTCGTAATTGAATCCTCCAATATCGGTATAGCAAAGATAGGCGTAAGGCTTGGCGAAGAGGCACTCTACAATTATCTCAAGAAGTTTGGCTTTGGTGAATTTTCAGGAACGGGCATTCCTGGTGAAAGCCGAGGCATTTTGAGACCTGTAAACAGATGGGCTAAGATTGATGTTGCAACCCACTCATTCGGACAAGGTATAGCCGTCACTCCGTTTCAGATGGTAAGAGCTATCTCCGCCATTGCAAACGATGGCCTTATGCCTTCTTTATCTCTCGTCAAACCCCCCAACGGTACTATAACATATACTCGCGTTGTGTCACCGCAGACAGCGAGGAAAGTGCAAGCAATGTTAATGAGCGTTGTGGAAGATGCAAGGGGGACAGGGAAAAGAGCGTATATCAAGGGAGTAAGGGTTAGTGGAAAGACAGGCACAGCGCAAAAGCCGAAAAAAAATGGAGTTGGTTATTCAAAGGATCGGTATGTGGCCTCCTTTGTGGGCTTTGTGGATGGATCTCCCATAGGGGTGCACAGAACCCTTTCTCTTATCGTTATAATTGATGAGCCTAAGGGAGGGTCTATATTTGGCGGCACTGTCGCAGCACCTGTTTTTCGGAGGATAATGATACGGACTCTAAATTATCTTGGAATGCAGGCTGGATCAGGGGTCAGGGATGATATAGAGTATATGGCTGGCTTAAAACAAGATAAGAAGCACCAAACATAGCCCAGTATATCATGGAATCTGACCCTTTATTGGATTGCATAAATTGCCCGCCATTAAATTTGACATTGGATGAAATCCCTCACTTAGTAAAAGGAAAGGCCGCTTGCCTGCCTAAGGAACACATTTCATCCATTACCAGAGATAGTAGACTAGCTAAGCCTGGAACCCTATTTGTCGCTATTAGGGGAAATACTGTTGATGGCCATAATTTTATTACCGAAGCGGTAGCGAACGGATGCTCCGCTATACTGGTAGAAAGGGGAAGATCGCTGCCAGACATTGAATGCCCTCTGATTGTTGTGCCTGATACTAAGTGGGCATATAGCCTGTTGTGTTCTCTCAGTTTCGGAAGCCCCTCGTCATCTCTCCGTATAATTGGCGTTACAGGGACAAATGGAAAGACTACAACCTGCTGGTTTTCGGAAAAGCTCCTTAACTCCGTGGGTGTTAAATGCTCGCGAATCGGGACTGTTGGCATGGATATGCCTGAAGAGCACACCCCGGCTTCCCTTACAACCCCCGATGCGGCAACAATTCACTGGTTTCTTAGAAAGTCGCTTGATCGCGGATGTAATGCATGTTCTATGGAGATATCTTCTCACGGATTGACCCAGAGTAGAGCTGATCATGTAGAGATTGATGTGGCTGTCTATACTAACCTTTCCCGTGATCATCTAGATTACCATAGCTCTTTTGAAGAATATAAGATGGCTAAATGGAAGATATTTGATCTCTTAGCCAAATCCCCTAAACCAGGCAGATCCGCCGTTATAAACGGAGATTGCGAGGTGGGATCTGAATTTTATATGAGGCTTTGTAAAATGGGAGAGAGGGTTTCCCGGTACGGGGCTTACGGGGAAGACCTGGATCTTTCCTTTGACATTAATACTTTTTCTAAAGAGAGGATCTTTCAGTTTCGATATAAAGCCGTCCCATACTCTGCAAGGCTTTCTTTTATCGGAGGATATAATTTATACAATTTAGCTGCCGCTATTTTAGCCTGTGTGGCTTTGGGAAGCTCAGTGGAGGAGCTGCTACCTCACTTAGAGGAATTGCGCCTTCCCCCCGGAAGGCTTGAGGCTGTGATAGAAGAAGATGGGTTCTCTGCTTATATCGATTATAGCCACACTCCTTCTGCATTGGAAGGAGCATTGAGGGGCTTAAGGGAATATATTGGAGAGGAAGAGAGGCTTATAGCAGTATTTGGGTGTGGCGGAGAGAGAGACATGGGAAAGAGGGCTTTGATGGGAGAGGTTGCATCAAGGTTGGCTGATAAGGTTTATATCACAAGCGACAATCCTAGGGGTGAAGACCCTATGGAAATTATTGCTGGCATATTGAAAGGTGTTCCAAATAAGGCAAGGTGCAGAGTAGTTCCTGACAGAAGAGAAGCTATTAAGGAAGCTGTAATCGATGGAATAAAATCCGGAGGGTGCATATTGATTGCCGGAAAAGGGCATGAAGATTATCAGATTGTAGGTAAAAAGAAGTTACACTTTTCTGACAGGGAAGAGCTTTTAAAAGTGTTTGATAATGAAGTGAAAAGGAAAGGATTGTCCCAGTAAAGGGGCGTTTTTACTTAAGGAGATAGCTTTGGTATGGCTGTATGTGGAGACAAAGAGCTTTTAGTGAGCCTTTTATCCGGATCGGCTACCTCAGACGGGCTCTCAAGGAGATTTTTGGGGGTGCATTTTGATTCCCGGAGACTAACCGAAGGCAATCTATTTATTGCCCTTAAGGGGAAACGTAGCGGGGAGGAGTTTCTCCCTTCTGCCTTTGGAAATGGGGCATCTTTGGCGCTTGTCCACCGCAAAATTGCCAATGATAAAGCGCTGCTAGATTCATTTGAATTTAAAGACAGGGTTGTTGCTGTTGATGACACATTGGAAGCCTTTTGGAAGCTGTCGAAATGGTGGAGAGACCAAATCTCTGCACGGCTTATAGCTGTTACAGGCTCTCTTGGGAAAACGACCACCAAAAGGATCCTTGCGGCCCTTCTCTCTCCTATCGGCAAGGGAGGATTCTCGGAGGGTTCTTTTAATAATCATATAGGAGTTCCTTATACGCTCTGTTCCCTTGCAGAAGATGATATGTGGGGTGTGCTTGAGGTTGGTATGAACCACAAAGGTGAAATTGCCCGGCTTGCTGATCTTATTAAGCCAGATGTTGGCATAATTACGGGTATAGCTCCTGTCCATATGGAGTTTTTTAGCTCTCTAAAAGAGGTGGCAGACGCAAAGTGCGAACTATTGGGGGGGATTTCTAAGGGGGGAGTAGGAGCTGTCTTAAATGACAACCCGGAGCTTAAAGAGGCTGCTTTGAAGGCAGTCCCTGAAACCGTTACCCTTAAATGGTTCGGAACGAGAGAAGGGAGCACTGTAAGGCTTGTAGATAGCCAATCGTGCGGGCTTGATGGATACATACACAAGATTGAAATATGTGGAAAGACAATGCCGTTTAAGACACGGCTTCTCGGATCTCATAACGGGATAAATGTGGCGGCAGCCTTGATGGGGGTGATCTCCGCATTTCCTTCAGTAGATCTCACTGCTCTTCGTGATTCTTTACTCTCTGTTATGCCAGAGAAGGGAAGGCTTAACCCTTTGGTTTTACCAAATGGCGCTTTAGTGCTTGATGATTCTTATAACAGTAGCCCCGAAGCGCTTAAGGAATCATTACGGATTTTGGGTGAGCTTGGAGAGGGAAGAAAAACTGTTGCGGTTTTGGGAGATATGCTTGAGCTAGGCGATAAGAGCGAACAGATGCACAAAGAGATTGGAAAATGGCTTTGTCAACATCCATATGCTGGTTATCTACTTACATTTGGAACGCACTCTAAAGCTATCTCCAAAGAGTTTAAGCCTTCTTTACATGTTGACACGATTGAAGAGCTGTACAATGCTTTGCTTGAAGAAGGGTTTGAAATAGCGCTGGTGAAAGGCTCTCGAGGAATGAGACTAGATCGGGTAGTCTCTATGTTGAGGGATGACTTATAAATTGAATGGTTAAATTGAAAGATTAAGAATGCTCTATCACCTCTTATATCCACTTCATGAGCAGTACGGCATATTTAACCTATTTAGGTATATTACCTTTAGGGCTATGCTTGCTTTCATTATCTCTTTCCTTATCGTCCTCTGCTTTCAGCCCTTATTTATTCGAATATTAAACAAAAGGGGAGGCGCTCAGCCTATAAGAAACGATGGGCCCAAAAGTCATGAAACTAAAGCTGGGACACCCACAATGGGAGGCCTCCTTGTAATCTTATCGGTCATTTTTTCCGTTATCCTTCTTTGCGATCTTACAAATAGATATGTATGGATTTCCATAGGCACGATGTCCGCATACGCAGCTTTGGGTTTCGTTGATGACAGGAGAAAGGTATTGCTTCAAGACAGCAAAGGGATATCCGGAAGGCAGAAACTTTTTTGGCAGGGGCTTTTTGCCTTTTTGGTTGGAGTCGGGCTTATGTACCTCGGCTTTTCCACAGAGCTTAGGTTTCCATTCCTAAAGGGGCTCTTCGTAGATATGGGATGGGTTTTTGTGCCGTTTGTTATGTTGGTTATTGTCGGCACATCTAACGCTGTCAATTTAACGGACGGCCTTGATGGTTTGGCTATAGGACCGGTGATGACTGTAGCTGCCACTTACGCTATCTTTGCCTATCTGGGAGGTCACTCCAAACTTGCGCAGTATCTTGCAATCCCTTATGTCCCAGGAGTAGGGGAGCTTACTATAGTCCTCTCGGCGATTGTGGCTGCAGGGCTTGGATTTTTGTGGTATAACACATTCCCTGCTCAGATATTTATGGGAGATATAGGGGCGCTTTCTTTGGGAGCTACCCTCGGTTTAGTGGCTGTCCTGGTCAAGCAGGAGTTGGTGCTTGTATTAGCGGGGGGAGTCTTTGTTATTGAGGCTGTTTCCGTAATTATTCAGGTCTATTCCTTTAAATTGACCGGAAAGCGTGTTTTTAGAATGGCGCCGATTCACCACCATTTTGAAGAGAAGGGATGGAAGGAGCCGAAGATAATAGTGAGGTTTTGGATTATATCCATAGTACTGGCAATCTTTTCTTTGACTACCTTAAAGATAAGATAGGTTGATAATATGGAAGTAAGATTTGAAGTGCCTGATTGGTTATCAGCATGTAACTATAGTGAAATCTATAGAACCGACGATGAAAAGATGGGAGTTGCTTTGGATCTGGCTAGAATCAGTCTTGAACACGGCGCTGGAGGCCCTTTTGGCGCTGCTATCTTTGATGAGAGCGGAAGAGTAATTTCTGTGGGGGTTAATTTGGTGCTTCTTAACAACTCGTCTCTGCTTCATGGAGAAATCGTTGCTATAGCACTGGCCCAGAAAAAAGCAGGCTCTTGGAACTTAAGGGAATTAGGAGATCTTTGCCTTGCCACATCAGCATTTCCCTGTTCTATGTGCTATGGGGCAATATTGTGGTCTGGCTTAAGCCAAGTTATGTACGGGGCTGAACGGGGTGATATTGAGAAATTGACGGGATTTAGGGAGGGAATCTTGCCTGAGAGATGGAGAGAGGAACTGAACGTAAACGGCATTGAAATAAGAGGCCCCGTTTGTAGAGAGAGGGCAAAAGATGTATTGAGAGGTTATAAGGAACGAGGCGGCGTAATTTACAACCCTTAGATTAAGGCAGTTGCTATACAGCTTTTTCTGGTTATTTTGAGCTAGAAAGAACTCGGTGTGTATTTGGTGGAATCCTAAAGAGAGGCTTCACACATCCCTTCCCCAAAGAGGCTGCTTTAAGTAGAGAAGCTAAAAGCTCTACATCCTCCGGCAGATCAATATCGGGGTAAAAGTTAAGTATATTGACCTTTTTCCCGGCGTTGCTCATAGCGTTACAGAAAAGATACGCTTCTTTACTGTCCCCTGAAAAGATATCTTTGTAATCCAAATAGACGCCTTTTGGAACGCCAAAAAGGTATATTCCGCCTTGGAGAGCCGGCCCTAAGACAGATTCTCCCCTATTTATGCTATCAATGGCAGATTGAAGCGTCTCTAGGGATAATAGGGGGCAGTCTGAGCCTATTACAACT
>RFKT01000004.1 GCA_003694225.1 Candidatus Dadabacteria bacterium | reverse complement strand
ATTACAACCCTTCCCACTCCCTCTATATAAACGCTTAGCACAGGAGCCCTTCCGCCAAGAGCGCTTACACTACCGGAAAAGTTTGAAGGATTTTCAAAGTAGGGGATAAAAAGAGGAAGCGTATCCGACAAAGAGGGATCCATAAAGCCAAAGCTATAGCCATCAAACTCAGCCTTTAAGATATCTTCATCCATCTGATCTCCCTAGAAGTTTCTCTATTCCAGATATAACCTTATCGGGGGAAATCCCCTTACTGCACGCCATCGTTCCAAGTGGACACCTAACCCTTCCATGCCTTCCGCACGGCCTGCAGCTCATCTCGCCCGGCTCAATTATAACAGATTCCGTCTTCCACGGCGCAAAGCCAAAAGAGGGAACTGTGGAACAGAATATTGCAACAACCCTTCTCTTAAAAGCAGACGCCAGATGGAGGGGGAGGCTGTCATTGCATACAACTATGGAGCACTTAGAAACAATGGAAACAAGATCAGAGAGAGAGGTCTTTCCTGTAAGATTCACCGCAGGGCTTCCACTACATACTATCCTTCCTGCCTCTGCCTCCTTTTTGCTTCCAACCACCAAGACCTTTATGCCGCGATCTGTCAGATATCGCGCCACACTTTTAAATCCCTCAACCTCCCACTCCTTTGTCCTCCACACGCTCCCAGGGGCTATAACGGCATATTCGGCTGCAAGGCAATCAGATATGCCGAGCCTTTCAAAGACAACGCCGGGATCTTCAGGATAAAGCCTCAACTTCGTGCTAAGCTCTGATGGGTTTCTTCCAAGATAGGAAAGGAGAGAGAGATTCCTTATAACATCGTGCTGGTCTTTGGGGCGCTTTATCCTCTCTGTATAAAGGAAGCTCAGCCTTGCATCCTTAAATCCGACACGGACCTTTATGCGAGAGAGAAAAAGTAAGATAGAAGTCCTATAGGAGCGGTGAAGCGAAAAGGCTATATCAAACCCCTTTACCTTTATTTGATTTAAGATCTTTATAAACCCATTTAAACCCCTGTCTTTTCCGCGCTTATCATAAACAATAATCTCATCGATATCGGGGCTATTTACCAAAAGTTCTTTTCCGCTATATGTAGTCAAGACAGATAAAGCGGCGTCTTTATATTCCTTCCTCAAAGCACTAATCACCGGTGTTGAAAGCACAATATCTCCCGGAAAGCTCGTTTGAACAACTAGTATATTCACAGAATAATATACTTACCCTCTGCCTAACTTACCTTATCTGGGCTTGAATCCACTCAAGCTCTCTTTTTATCCCTTCCTTTATGGGAAAGCTCGGCTTATATCCCAATATATCTTTTGCTTTTGTTATATCAGCGCTTGTTTTCCTAGCCTCTCCCTTTAAAGGATCGGTATACCTCACCTTGAGATCTCCAACATGCCCCTTAATCAAGTCCAGCACCTGATTAACGGTTACATTGCTCCCTCCGCCTATGTTAAAAACGCCTGTGGCTTCCGTGTTAAAAGCCGCCAAAAGATTCGCCTCCACTATATCGTCAATATAGGTAAAGTCTCTGCTCTGCTCTCCATCCCCATATATAACGATCTCCTCTCCGCAAAGCGCCTTCCGGCAAAATATTGAAAACGCCATATCAGGCCTCTGGCGGGGGCCGTATACGGTAAAATATCTTAGAGAAACAGTCGGCACGCCGAACTGAGTGCAATAGAGTGTGGCAAGATTCTCCGCCGCAAGCTTTGTTACCCCGTAAGGGCTTACAGGCTTGGGAAGAGTATTCTCAGAGGTAGGGTAGCTCTCAGCGTCCCCATAAACAGAGGAGCTTGACGCAAAGACAAAGCGCTTTAATGGCTCCCTGCCCTTGCAGGCTTCAAGCAGTCTCTGGGTGGCTAAGATATTGTTATAAGCGTAATCTTTAAAATCCTCCCCCCAACTGGATCTTACTCCAGCCTGCCCCGCCTGATGGAAAATAACCTCCACGCCTTCTAGCAATTTTTCAAGATCGCACCGAAGGAGATCATCCTCAACGAAATAAAATCCGTCTTGAGCTAAAAGCGAATCAAGATTTCTCTCTTTTATCTGCCGAGGATAATAATCAACAAAAGAGTCTATCCCAGTAACTTCGTGACCTAATCCAACCAATCTCTCACAGAGAGAAGAGCCGATAAAACCTGCCGCTCCAGTTACAAAACACTTCATATCACTCTGCCATAAATAGAGATAATCAATAACAACATACAAACGCCGCTCAAAACTCGCTGAAAGCGCCAGATTAGAGCATAGCCTTAGATTATTTTCAACAAAACATAGGTTAATGCGGCTATTACCGCTGCTATCATCGTTAAAAAACCTATAACAACAACAACTAAATCCAATCTTGATTTAATCAATCTCTCTCTCTGAGGCAATGCAGAAGAGTACCTCCTAGAGGCTATAATGCTACCTTCCACAGGAATATGTTCAGGGATATCTGCCGCTTCCTTCTCAACGCTTTCAAGCTCTTCTAAAGCAGGTCTTTCCAGATTTCCAAATGTCTGCCTTGTCAGTGTAGGCCTCTTGGATACGTTGGACGGAGAAGTTTTTGCCCACTGGCTCTCTGAGAATAGATCCGAGCTCGATATCTGGGTGGTTTCACGGAAAGAATCGCCAATGAGCGAAGATGCGGCTTGATGAAGTTCTGTCTTGGGGGAAAACGGCTGTTCTGCTTCAACAATAGGGTGATCTACCAAGATTCTATATCGGGAGATAGCTATCCGGCTTCTATCCTTAAGGTTAAAAAGTCCTGACACCACCTCTCCATCCAATTTTACCTCTAAAGACGAAGACTCTCCGGGGCTAACCCCAAGAATTTTAATGGTTAAAAAACCGTTATTATATTCTATGGCAAATCTCGGTATCGAGGCTATATGCCCCTCCAAGGGGATGTCACAATCGGGACCACCACCAGTAAGCACCACCCCTTCATTCCTTACCTCTATTTTTCTCGCCAGCATATCGTTTTCAAGTACAAGGAGATATATCCCCTGTCTGCCATAGGAAGAGACGTTCGCACCATGAGGGGATGAAATCGCAAGAAAGGTATCTGCCAATTGAATTTTGTCGCCATATCGGACAAGAGCAAGATCGCCTTTCTCGATCTTTGAGTTATTTACCCACGAGCCGTTGGTGCTGCCGAGATCTTTATAAAACCAATATCCGCCCTGCTCAAATAAAGCGCCGTGAACGCGGGAGACCGCATTTCTATCAACCTTGATCCCTGCACGTGGCTCACGCCCTACCTCATAGTAGCCGGGATTCCAAATGCCGAGATCCTTACGGGACCCATCCGGAGCATACTCCTCTATCTTCAGGCTATTACCCATAGAGCTACATCTATCAGATTAAAGCCAGGTTGGAAAGAAGCAAAGCCAGGAACTTCGGTAAGTTATCGAAATACACTTTTAAGATGCCGCAGTACTATAGCTATCGGCTCAAATAGGGACTTTGGTATCTCCTCATCAAGCTCCACCTTGTGTAAAGCGCAGGCAAGCTCACTATTTTCAACAACTGGCACTCCATATCTATGAGCAATCTTTACTATGTGCTCCGCAAGGAGAGCCTCCCCCTTCAAATTGACAAGAGGAGCCCTGTCGCCATTTTGGTCATATTCAAGACCGACTGCCTTTTTATACTTTGCCAATTTAACCCTCCCACGACAATTTCTCTCCTTGAAAACCGCTACTTCGCTTTTCCTCCCTGAGCCTTTCCGCCCTCTATTACAGACAATATTCGCGAATTATCAGAGGAGCGCTTCGACCGAAAAGAAGGATCGCTCTCTAGTCCTCCCAAAAGAGAGTATATCTTCTCTCTAAGCGCCCAGATGGCAACAGGCTTTTCTAAGATAGACACGTTATCATATTCGGAAAACTCAGAGCTCCACCTCGGCATAGAAAATGTAAATAAGATAATCTTTGCGCTTTTAAACCTTGTCTGAATCAGCGCAACAAATCGCTCTATATCATCCCTAAATAGATCTACATCGACTAAAACAAGCTTCATCTCCGAACACGATTCCATAACTCTTTTCGCTTCCGACAGAGTCGCTACTGAAACTATATCCATGCCGGCTGACTCAAGCGCCGACTCGGCTATTACCTTCTGGGTGTTGTCAAGTGACACCATTAAGGCAGTAGTGCCATTGTTAGGCAGATAATCGCCCCTTCTTTCCTCCTTACCCACAGGAAGGTAAATTGTAAAAGCGCTTCCCTCGCCGAGTACACTGCTTGCTGTGAGAAGCCCATTGTGCTGCTTTACCAGAGAGTATGCCGTAGAGAGTCCCAATCCAGCTCCACTAACCCCAAGCCCTGTTACGCTATCAGTGTTCTTTGTGGTAAAAAATGGCTCAAAACACCTTGCAACCACCTGCTCATCCATTCCCACACCGTTATCCCGTATCTCTATGCTTACGTACTCGCCGGGTGGAAGCTCAGGATCTATCTCTCCAGACCTTAGCCTTACTCTCCTGCATGAAATCACAACCCTTCCGTCCTTCTTATCCCCTATAGCTTCTTTTGCATTCAACAAGATATTTGTTATCACCTGCTGAATCTGGACGGTATCTATATCAACAGGGGGCAAAGTCCCCCTGAAGTCAAACTCCACATTTATGGTTGAACCGATGAGAGATCTATAAAGATCCCTTGAGGATTCCAAAAAATCCGGGATAGAAACCCTTGCCTTTTTCTGCACCTCTGTAAGAGAGAAGCTTAGCAGTTGCTTTACCAAGCTGGCTCCTCTGCCAGCCGCACTTTTAATCACAGACACCGCCTTACCCACGTTAGAGTCAGGGTCTACCTGCATCTCTAGGAGGGAAGCCTGCCCTAAAATAGCCTGAAGCATATTGTTAAAATTGTGTGCAACACCGGATGCAAACAGCCCGGCCATCCTCATCTTGTCTGACTTTGCCATACGAGATTCAAATCGATTTGCCATCAGTATCGTTGCAATCTCTCCTGCCATACTGTTAAGAAACGCCATCTTTTCCGGAGTAAAAAACCCCGCCCCAACGGTAGGCTCTATAACCAAAATACCTACGACCTTACCTATAGAAATAAGAGGCACTATGCAGAAAGCCCTCGGCTTGAGCATATTTAATATCTTGGTGAGCCCTGAACATCTAAGTTTATCTTCAGGGAGAACAACTACCGGCCTTCTTTCTTCTAATGCCTTGTCAAGGAAATTATGCTCAAGGTTAAGCTCTATCTGAATATCCACTATCCTTTTTCTTATGCCCGGCCCAAAGCCCGCCTGCCCCACAATATGGGTGCCTTGCTCATTTAAAATCCCCAGCCAAAGTCGCTTGCAAGGAAGTTCTTGATAGAGAATCTTTATTGCCTGCTGTGATATTTCACGGGAAGTTAAGTTTTTAGAAAGCTCATGGCTTAAGCGGTATAAAGCGGAGAAATAGCCTGCCTGTTTCCTTTCAAGCTCATATGCTTCAGCCTTGTGTATAGCAAGCGCAATCTGATTTGCCGCCGCAGAAACCAGTTCAAAATCGGCATCACTATAGCCGCCAGCTTTGCGTCTAAAAACAACGATAGCCCCCAAGACTGATTCATTCACCATTAGCGGCATAACTATTGTCGCCTTTAAACCCTCCATTTCTGCCACCTTTACAGCCGCTCTAGGATCCTTCTGGATATCATCTATAAGGATTCCCTTTTTATTGGTAACAGAGTGCCTTACAAGAGAGGGGCCTTTAATCCTTCTTTCCACCTCAGCTACATAGGCAGAGCCTACGCCATCAGCGGCTATGAGTTCCAACTCTTCGTTCTTTTCATCGTATAAAAACGCCATGCCGGAGGAGGAGCTGGTTGCACGGATAAGCGCCTTTAATCCTTTTAATGCAACGAGAGACGGGCTAAGATTTGTCTGCACAGCCCTTGCCACCTCAAACAAAGCTTCAAGCCTTGCCTTTTGCGCCATAAGCTCTTCCTGAGCCTTTTTAATCTCGGTTGTATCTAAACCTATCCCTTCCCATCCTTCCAGTACGCCGTATTCGGAAAATATGGGGACTCCTCTGGCTACAAAGTGCCTTACCTTTCCAGTCTTTTGGTTTACAACCCTAAACTCCTCTATAAACTCGCGGGGGGCGCTGTGGATCTCCCTGATTCTCTGTGTAAGCCTTCGGATATCATCTTTGTATATAAGTCGCGCCCAGATAGCTGGACCGCCCTTTATGATCCTTTCTGGCTCAAGCCCAACCAACCCTTCGCAATTTCCTATCACATCGACGATGCTAAAATCAGCATCCGTGCGCATAATAAGTGTATTGCCGTATTTTAAAAGCCTTTGGTATCCAAAGCGGCTATCTCTATCCTTTACCATCTTCCAGTTTAACTATCCGGTTCAACAATAACTACCTTTGCCCGCCTGACTCGTTGTACTATATCCTGCATCAGCAGAGCCTCGTGTTGGGCCTTTCTAAAAGATTTTTGGTGGGGATCTCCTTCTTCTTCCTTTGTCTCTCTCCTGACCTCATCAAGCGACATGGAGAGATCCCTGTAATATTTCCTCCTTCTTATCCAGTACTCAAACGCCCCGGCCGCTCCCAAAAGAACAAGCCCGCAACATAAAGACCGAAAAAGAATATCCTTAAAAAGAAACCGAGAGCCGACATTAAAGGAAACAGCAAAATCAATAGATCTGCTTACCCAGGCCCTTGAAAGCGCCGTATATCCTAACCCTAAAAGGGCCACTTTTAGCGCTATCTCAGGCACCCTTTTAAAGCCGGAAAAGATCCTCTTTATGCCCTTGGCAAGGCTTAACCTCTCACTCTTGGGAAAGACCAGTGAAAACTCAAAAAGTGGCTTTACCTGAAAAAGCTCAACGGCTACCCCCACAAATACTCCGATTCCTAGTGCTAACGCCACAACGGCTATTAACTTTTCCGCCCAGAGAGTAAATACCCTCTCAGGATGATAAAATCCTTCAGTTAATGAATATTGTAACAGTATTTTACTGCTTTCCCAACTTAAAGTACTAAAAACCCCTACAACGGAAAGAACCGCCAAAACAACGCAACTCTGTGTAATTATAGGACTTTTTAAGACTTCCCCCTTTTTTCTTGCCTCTTTAAGCTTTTTTGGGGTTGGCTTAAATTGTTTTTCCTCAGCCATCTGTCTTTACCTCGCTTATCTCTGAGAGGCGACATTGAGGGAAGACGCCCCTGGAAGGCTGCTTTTTTCCCCTTTGTCGGCCCCATTATGTTTTTTATCTACACCCTCCACAACAAACCCGTAAGAAGAAAGAAGGGGCTTAAAAGGCACATATGAAACTGTCTTTACAGCGGGCAAGAAGTCAGTGAAAGAGATCGCTGTTAGGATTCCATAAAGCACAATTGATTTTATGGAGAAGCTCTCACCGTAAAGGGATATCTTTGGAATGGCCTTTCCCAAAAAGGCTGCTCCAACTTCAACAACTATAAAACAAGCACCAAGGGGAAGATAGATATCAAAAAGCGAAGAGAGATATCTCCCTATAGCGCCCATCATCTCAACGCTTACAACGAACGGATCCCCTTTCAGTGCAAGTCCTCCTCCTCTATATAGCGCTCCCACTCCCTCTACCATTGCTCCTGAAAGAAGGACAAGCGCTATCCCTAAACGCTTTATGGCATCCGCCATCTGTGAAGAGGGAGAGTGAAAGTCTGGGTTATATACTGACGCTATAGTCTGCCCCCTTCCTATATCAGCCAGAGCGCCCCAACTGGATGCAATTGAGACAAACAGCGCGGCAGGAAGAGCAACCAGAAAGCCGTACACAAATGACCATACAGGGGAGGATCCGGCGCAGGATACAGAGGAAGCAATGGAAAATCCGAGTATAGCTGAGAAAAAAACCCTCAACAAAATGGATACAAGGCTAAATCCGAAGGGGAAAATGGAGAAATACCCCAATCCCATAAAAAAGGCCGGCAAGAACCCGTTTGCGGTTGCATACTGAGTCACCACTGTATCTTTCCAAGTAAAGCCACACTCCCAACAACTTCTCCGAAAAATACTGAAAGCTCTCTGCATATCCAATCTGAGGCAAACGCTAACGCAACCACTATGGCAGCAAACTTTGCAAAAAAGACTATGGACTGCTCCTGAACCTGAGTGGCGGCCTGAAGAATAGAGACCATAAGCCCAGCTAAAGAGCTTACAGCAAGGGGAAGCGCTGAAAAGATAATCACCATCAAAAAGGTCTCTTTTATATATATGTCAAACATAGCTCTCTATAAGCCCCTTCATTAACAGTATCCATCCGTCACACATAATAAAAAGGAGAAGCTTTAAGGGAAGCGCCACCATAACCGGGCTTACCATAAACATTCCCATACCAACCAATATATTCGCCACAACCATGTCGATAACTAGAAATGGAAGTAAGATTACAAATCCCATCGAAAACGCTTCCTTAAGCTCAGTAAGCATAAAGGCAACAAGCAAAGAGAGGGGGTTATCGCTTACTTTGTTTTCTTTTTCCCTGCCATTTCCATCAAGGGCAAATTCCCTTACCGCTTGAAGCTCCCTCTTTCCCGAATGCTTTTTTAAGAAAGCAATCCACGGCTTAACTATAGGGCTAAGACGCTTAAGCTCGCTATATGAAGGGGCATCAGCCAAAGAGGGCAACGGGCTCTTTCCTGCCGCATAGAAAGATGCTTCGATAACCGGAGAAAGGATATAAAGGCTCATCGCTATTGAAAGCCCCATTACAACCATATTTCCTGGAACCTGCTGGGCTCCCAAGCCGCTTCTAAACATGCCTAACACAATGCTTATCTTAAGGTAAGATGTTGCAACCCCGACCAGCACAGGAAGAAGCGCCAAGGCCAATGCAGCTATAACAAGCCATATAGGATTAGCTGCAGTTGCCATTTTCCCTCCTTTCCCTTGGCACTATAGATCTAAAGTTATCTGACTTATCTTTCTCAGAATCATCCGTATAGGTGCGGATGAGGCTTATGCTGTAATCTGTAACTCCAATTAGATTGAACTCTCCCCTTGTCTCTATAAGCACAAGCCTAGCCTTGGGGCTAAGCGGCATTGCATGGTGAAAGATAATCTCTTCACCGCCTGTTTTAAGGATACCCTTGGGGCGTTTCCTCAGAGCAACAAAGGCGCCAATGAGTCCTCCTAAAAGCGCAATTGACTTAACCCAGATCATGCTCTCCCCCTGATAACTACCTCTTTAACCTCTATTCCGGCCTCTTTTAGCGCCTTAACTATCTGGGACTTTTCACGCCACATCCCTACTTGGCGCGCAGCGCTATCAGGCACCAAAGCTACACGGACTCCCCCATCTTTATGGGCTGAAAGCTCTACTCTCACCTCTCTTCCTTCTGAGCCTCTGAATCCCAATACGATGCCTTCCTCTCTTAGGTTCTCCCAGCTTTCTACCCTCTCGAGATATTCCGTTACTTCCTGCGCAAAGCGGCTAAAATGGGGGTGATCGGCGCCGGAGCCTCCGTGATTAGCGGTAAAAGTGTGTGTAAGTGGCTGACTGCCTGTATTGTGTCCGTTATTTGCATCTCCCCCCGAAAGCAGTGATTGGGAAGATTCAGAAAATACTCTGGATGCAAGATCTATTGGATTGCCGACAGCCAGCGACGCCTTATCCTGTTTTATATCTAAGGGTCCACTCTCAATGGAAGCCTTCTCATCAAGGGGATTATCAGCCATGGAAAGATCGCTATCAGACAAACTCAGGCCTTTATTTTTTACGCTGGCTTTATCTTCAATATGAACCGTACCATTAAGTGGGATGGGGCTGTCCTCAAGGAGCTTTGCATGGTGAACGCCGTCTGACACCTCGTTCTTAGGATCCCCAGGCTCTCCGCCTAAGTTTGCTGAAACCTGTCTCAGCACCGTCTCTCCAATTGCTCCGTTTGGTGGGGTATCAGAAATATTGGGGGAAGGGTGTGCTTTTTTCTTTTTCTTGGAGCTTCCTTTCTTTTTAGAGGCTTTCTTGGCCGCCAGAAGCTCTGAAAGCCGTTCGCTTTCTAAAGCATCCTTTTTTGCCTTCTCTTTGGTTTTAAGCCGCCTGATAATCGATTTCACTTTTTCGTGTGCCTTTTTTTTCTGTGACAGGCTAGCCTTCCTTGCTGATAGCTCTTCTCTGAGCATCCGGAGCTTATTTCTAGCCGATCCTATCTCTCTCTCTGTTTTTTT
>RFKT01000201.1 GCA_003694225.1 Candidatus Dadabacteria bacterium | reverse complement strand
TGCTATGATAAGCGATAAACTGCGAACGGGAGATCCGTTCGATTTAAAGCCATACCATCCATCTGATGGAATGCGGAAAATACTATGGAAGATATATGCAAAAACGGGAGAGCTTATTTCTCGGCATCCGGAAAAGTCTATGACCCCAGAGGGTAAGGTCGCACTTTATGCCATCGCTGATAGAAGCGGAGATCCACTGTGCAGTATAGCGTATCAATACTTAAAGTGGGTCGAAGATATGGAAATGGAGATATATGCTCTTCCTATAGGAGGCTCTAAAGTTGCTCATTCGGCGGATGGTTTTATGCATGAAGCTATTTCATCCGTGTGGGATGCCGATACCCAAATAAAAGAGGGGATGATTAAGGGGTGTGAAGCAATTCTAGAAAAAGTATCTGAAGATTCGCCGGAGCTTCTTGTAGACAGAATTTTGGTTCTTATTTCTCAAGGCGTTTTGTCATCAGATACGGCATATAGGAACCTTTCTCTTTTCTGTGAGTATTTGGATAAGGAGGGAGTGCAGCCTGTGTTTGTTTATGTAAGTGGAGAGGAGAGCGGAGCACACAAGGAATTATTAAAAACGCAAGGCATTAAAGCCTTCTTTTTCGGCGGCAAAGAGCCGAAGGATGATTTAGAATACGAAGAGCGGTTTTTAAAATACTGCTCTGATGCAAGATATGAGGTTATCATACATGAATAACCTGCTTGATAAAGAATCAAACAACAACCCTATACGATGGGAGATTGCTGTAATTGCAGCTAGAGCAGTTTTTCTTGCGATTTTCGTTTTTTCCTTTGACAATATCGTCGGGTTTGGCACCAATCCCTATCTTCTGGCAGCAGCTGGCATTTTAGGCATCTTTGCCGGGAGAGCGGCGGCAAAGGCGGGTATACTGCCGAGAGGCCTCTTTGCCGTGGCAGTGGCTGTACTTGTTGCTTGTATGCTTTTTAGCGCACTCTTATACAGGGTTGGACTGTATTTTATCACTTCCCCTTTGCGCCTCTACGCCTTTACTGAGCATTGCTGGCTTGTGCTTGTTTTCTTTATTTTTTGCGCAATTGCCACCTTCCTTTACTGGAAATATAGGTCTATTGCGACAGTAGAGCTTTGCGTCTTAAGCGGAGCATGCGTTTATTTCCTCTCTCCCCACAGAGACTACAACCTTGCGGCACCTCAAGCTGTTAATTCATTGGCGTGGTATTTCGGCGTTTCTCCGCAGGCAATGTTTGTCATATGCGGTATAGCAGCAGTGGCTGTGTTGATCCTTTATCTTATCTCCTCGTCATATTTACACGGAGAGATGGAGGGCGAAAGGAAGGTTGCATCTACGTCAGTATGGATAGCCCGCTCCGCCGCTATTGGCGCGATTTTGGTACTGTATCTATTTGTGGCTGGCGTTGGAAGATATGTTTATCTCGGCTATGACATCGAAGAAGGGCGCACAACCAACGGTGTTGGCCAAGGGAGCAAAAAAGGGGAAAGCCCCTTGGGGTTCCACTCTGCTTTGGGCACCAACAATCAGCCCGCGGCTCTAGTAAGGCTTGAGTCGGATTACCCAGAAAATCCATTTAGCCCGATGCTTTATTTTAGGGAAAGCGCCTTATCTTCATTTAATGGCTATGAGATGGTTATTGCCGGTAAGGTCTATGATGCAGATGTAAATTTCACTCATCCGTCTGAGCCTTATACTGGGGCTGAAGATCACACACTGAAAGGAAGGAAGCCATTATCTTATTCTGTGTATCTTTTATCAAACCAGAAAGATGCCTTTGCTATTGATTATCCCATCGAAATTAAGCAGATCAAAAATCCAAACCCAAAGAGATTCACGTACGCCTATAAGGCGAAATCTCTTGTTCCATCCTTTAAGTTAAAGGACCTTCAGTATGCAGATGTAGGGAATCCGCGTTGGTCCGAAGAGGTTTTGGAGCATTATATCCAACCCCATCCAGACCAGAGGTATACCAATTTGGCAATTCAGTTAACAGAGGATTACGAATATCCTGTTCAAAAAATTCTTGCGATAGTTGATTACTTTAACAAAAACGCAACGTACACTCTCACTCCAAATCATCCTGTTAGCAAGGATCCTGTTGCACCCTTCCTCTTTGGAGATCTAAGGGGCTACTGTGTACATTTTGCGCACGCAATTGTATATCTCTTAAGGGCTATAGGCATTCCAGCAAGAATAGGAGTTGGATATTTAACCGATCTAAGCCAGTCAAAAGACGGCCATATACTTTTGAGAATGAGTGATAGGCATTCGTGGCCTGAGGTTTATGTAAAAGACTATGGCTGGATTCCCTTTGATGTGCAGCCGGAAAATGTTGAGAGCCACGGTGTAACTGATGTGGACATGAAGCTGCTCCAAGAGCTTATGGACGAGATAGGGCCAGATCAGGAGCTGCTCTCTGATGATTTATTAAAGGGAGAAAAAGGTGCAGAAAAGAAGCGGTGGCAATATAATATAAGCTTACGTACTCTCTTGATAGGTTTAATCGTTTTGCTCGTTGCATATCTCTCCGCGAAACTCTCTTTGAGATACGGATGGCTTTTCAGGGCATCTCCTGCTGCAAGACTTACAGCCTCTTATAGGGCGCTATTGTACGAGCTTAGAGATCTGGGATTCAGGCGAAAGCGAGGAGAAACCAAGAGAGAGTTTGAGTTAAGGCTTGCAGGAAAGTTTGCCGCAAATCCACTTCCGCTAACAGAGATGGTAATTGAACACTGCTACCGGAAACCACCATTAAGGGGGATAGATATAAGGCAGATCGATAAATTAAGGGAGAAGGGAAAAGAAGCGATTAATTCGGTTCCGAGATGGAAGCGAATAGTGTCTCTTTTTAATCCACTTTCTCTCATAGATCTTTTTTCTCGGAGATAGCTCTATGCGAAATCTAGCGGTGGCGCTGCTCATTTTTGGTGTGTTCTTTTTTAGGGTAAGTCCTATGTCTCCTTATTTTCTATACGCTCAGGACGGAGACATTCCAATTGAAATAGGAGACGAGGAGGCAGATAAGTCAAAGTCGGCAGAGGAGCTGGTTCGGGAAGCCAGTACCCTTTTTGCTCTTGAGCGGCCTCTTGATGCAAGAACAAAACTTTTAAGGGCGCTTTCAAAGGATCCGGATAACTATAAGGCTCTCACTATGCTTTCCGGATATTACCTTGTGCATGTGGGGCACTTTAGGCTTGCCCTTAAGTACATCAAAAAAGCCAAGAAAGTTTTTGAACAGAGGTTTGGAAAACCTCCATATTCATCTGAGGAGCAGAAAAATGATCACTCAAGGATCCTATACCTTCTTTCAGAGGCAAGGCTAAATCTCGATGATTATCAAGGTTCGCTGAATGTCTTAGATACCTTCAGAAAGTATTACTATGGAAGCTGGTATCCCGGTTCAAGAGCTTGGGTGCTTATGAAGTTAGGAAGGCTTAATGAGGCCATACGGGTCGCAAGACTGGGTATACTAACTGGCGCAGAGCCCGGGAGGACGCTGAATATTTTGGGCATCCTGTTGTCCATGACCGGCAAGAGAAAGGAATCACTTAGGGTGTTTGATGATGCAATTAACTATGAGATGGCATTGGGGCAGAGGGGACAGCCAGCCACTCCGCTTAATAACTCAGGGGAGGTATACCGCGAGATATTTGATGAGCCGAGGGCTGAAGGTGCTTTTACAAGAGCTGTCGGTATGCCTGATGGGTGTGAACATATCTTGCCAAGTTTGAATCTTGCCATCCTTTTTGTTGAAGAGTGGAGGCTAGAACGTGCAAGGTGGGCGCTTCACAATTTTACCAACTGTGTCATGCAATATCCCTTGAAGATAGGAGAGGAGTATCAGGCTCTATTGGATATGGAAATGGGAAGGATTGAGATGCATAGCGGTCATGTTGATGATGCTGTTAAATCCCTTAAGAGCTCTAAGGATAGCAGGCAGTGGTTTGGAAAGATAGGCACAGACCCCGACGATTTAAAGGCGGCAATATACATATCTTATGCGCAGGCCCTTCGAGCAAGCGCCAATTTGGAGAAGGTTTACCGGAGGAAGGACACTCTGTTTAGGCCGATCAGAGGCATCACACAGCGGATTAAGTCGTGGTGGTATTTCAGAAGGGGAAGGCAAATTTTGATAGAAGATTTAAATGGCTTTGAAGATCTTTATGTGCGCCATACAGACAGTATGCTGGAATATCCTACATTAGGCGAGGCTTTGAGAGATATTCCCTCTGTGCTGTTAGAGCGTAGGCTTAAAAAGGAGATGGAGTCAGACGATAGAAAAGGGGCGCTTCCTTACTATATGGCCTATCTTGGTGAGAATTACCTCTTTAACGGCAGAGAAGACGAGGGGCTGAAGCTTATAGAGAAAGCCCTTAGGTCTTTAAGGAAGGATCGAGATGTAGCGCTAAGGCTTCATCTGTTGATCTTAAGGGCTATGGCTTATGAGGAGGGATCTGAGGAGTATATAAAAAGCGTGTTGAAGGCTATGGAGATAGGCCCTGCTGAAGTTATACTTTATGGACTGAAGGTTCCAATAGAAGTGGATGGTCTGCCGGCCGATCTGGTTAAAGAGCTAAGAAAAGCCGCATTTATTCTTAGAAAAGGCAAGGATGAAAGAATAATCGTAAGCGCAGTGCCGGATAAAAAGTTCGCCTATAGCCTTGTTGTAAAGAATAAGATTAAAGGAACTACGGATAATATAAAGGAATTTTATCTTAAAACCGCTGTGGACAAGATTACAGAGGCGGTTTATTCTGTGGGCTACAGTGATCTGTCGTGGATTGATTAAAAAGAGGCGCGCTAAGGGGGTTTTCTGAGGAGCAGTCGGATGAAAGTTGAGCGTAAAGAGATTTCTGAAGATGATTTTGCAAAGGCCATAAAAATAACTGGGGGCTTATGTAATGCCCTTTCAAAGGTGATTCGCGGAAGATCTGACACGATAGAATTGGTTATAACCGCCCTTATTTCTGACGGGCATGTGCTGTTGGAAGATTATCCGGGTTCTGGAAAGACAACTCTGTGCAAGACACTCGGAAGGCTTATAGCTACCGATAGCTCTTCAGAGAAGCATATTCTTCCGTTTCGGAGGATACAGTTTACCCCTGATATGCTTCCGGGCGATGTTTTGGGGGTCAATGTGTTTGATCCAAAGACAGGGAACTTCAATTTTATGCACGGCCCAGTCTTTGCCCATATAGTGCTTGCTGATGAGATCAATAGGACAGGGCCTAAAGTGCAGGCTGCGTTTCTTGAGTGTATGGCGGAAAAGCAGGTTACAATAGATAATGTAACCTATCCTCTTGATGATCTATTCTTTGTCTTAGGCACCCAAAACCCCCTTGATCTGGCGGGCACTTATCCCCTCCCATTGGTGCAGCTTGACAGGTTCCTCCTAAAGCTTCCTATGTCATATGTATCCTCTGATGTGGAAGAGGAGATATTAGAGTCCCATAGAGAGATAGTAGAAATAGGCACCACCTGTGAACCTGTATGTGAAAGGGAGGATATACTTTTTGTAAGATCCGTAGCTCAGGAGGTATATATCTCTGAGAATTTAAGGAAGGCTATTGTTGAGATCGTTCAAGCTACGAGGACCAGCTCCCTTTTGGAATTTGGCGCCTCTACAAGAGCCGCCTTAATGCTTCAAAGCGCCTTGCGGGGGTATGCGATACTTAAAGGAAGGGATTATGCCACAGAGGATGACTTGAAATATATGCTCCCGTATGTATTGCTTCACAGGCTTAGGTTCCACAGAGGAGCCGGCGAGCCTCACGACGCTCTAATGGAGCTTGCGGCTCCAGCATTGGAGAAATTGGCTTCGTCTGTAAAAAGATAGCAAACCGTTTGTCTGTAATCTTTGATAGAATAGGTTTGTAGAGACATTGTAGTGTATCCAGACATCCGTTAAATGTGCTTTTCGCACATTGCTTTTCGCGGAAAATTATGTTACCCTTTAAACGTTAGGCAACGATTATGTTGAAGATCAGTTGTATATGTGTTTATTGCGTCGTTCCATGAGGCTGTCTTTTACGTTTTTCGTTTCAATATTGGTAATCTATCAGCCTACAACGCTATGTGACGCTGAGCAGAGTAAGCTTGTTAAGTTTGGAGTCATTGCCCCGATTACGGGAGGCAATGCATCAAATGGCCAGGACATTAGCCGAACTGTTAAGCTCCTTGAGAAAAGGCTGAATAAGTCTTCTCGGAAATATCAATACCGGTTTACCATCGAGGATGGCCGTTGTGGGGTAGGCAACGGAGCCGCAACGGCAGCCTATAAGTTTATTAATATAGATCAGGTAAAGTTTCTTATAACCGGCTGCAGTGGAGAGACATTAAAGGTTGGCCCTATTGCAGAGAGAAATAAGGTCGTAACTATAGCAGTCTTGTCTATGCACAAGGATGTAAAGCACCTCGGTGATTATATATTCCGCACATATTTAGATGCCGAGAAGGGGATGAAAAAGATAGCCGATCTTATAGTAAAAGAGGGTGCGGAAAAGGTTGCTGTTATCTCTGAGGATGTCCCTTTTACCGTTGGCAATCACGAGCTTGTAAGTAAATTTCTCGGAGAGAGGGTTGTTTTTTCGGATTTTTTTGAGGCTGATAATACAGACCTTCGCACGCTCATATTAAAGGCTCGTTCATATATGCCGGATGCATACTATTTTGGTCCAGCGTCTCCTGATACTGCGATAGCTCTCGTGAATCAGGCAAGACAGCTTGGAGTTACACAACCCATATATTCATTTCAGATGCCTGATTATCCTAAGTTCCTAGAGGCTACCGGTAAAAATAGCAATGGCATAAGGTATCTGGTGCCGCCCCGAATAGGTAGCGAATCTCCCGACTTTGCATCTTTTATGGAGGAATTTGTCAAAGACTATGGTGAAAAGCCAAGTTTGGAATTTGTGGTTCGAACAACCTATGATGCTGTTAATGCCTTAGTTGACGGAATTGAGTCTGTCGGTGTAAATCCCACGGCTGTGAAGGATTTCCTATACCATTACAGAAAAAAAGGCGCTTTGGGCGTTGTTGAGTTTGATAAAAACGGTGATATTAAAAATCTTAACTTTATGGTTAAGTATATTAAAGGCGGTAGAACTTACTGGCTTCAGTAAAAATAAAAAAAGAGATATTCCTGTTTGCTTTTATGGGCATATACTCTTTTCTTAAACTCTAATGTAGAAATTAACCGCCAGCCGTTGCAGGCTTTCGCTTGAAGACTACAAGAGCCGTACCGTAACTAGCTATCTATTTCCTGCCTTAGGCGCTAAGCCCATTAAGGTCAATAGATGGTGTACTTGTTGGGGGGGTTGTCTTTGTAAATATTCAGCGAAACTAAAAAGCCTATCAGGGTCTGTACAGACCTGTTGTGGTTCTGAAAGCGCCATGGGAGGAACCCAATTAAGGAAGTAGGTTGGTCCCTTGTACCAAGCTAATGTATCTACTATACCCGCAAGCGCGGCAAAGTGGCTCAAAAATTGCGTAAGCTCAGGATAATTTCTATGACCCTCCTTTACTATCTTATAGAGCATATTCTCTGCGTGCCTCTCTATCTCAGACACTCTTATGAACCTGTTCCATACCCTATGCTCTGTGCACCACACCTGTCCGTTCCGTTGTTTTGTCTTCAACCCGGAATTTAACTCACGATTAAGCGCCAAAAACTGCACCGCCGCCACCGCTACCCTGTAAAAGGGAAGGTGTGACATTGCTACCCTAGACAAATCCTCCGAACGAAATGTGCCTGAGATTTGCCTAGCAAACACTAGCTGCGCATTTTCCCTCTCCTCTCTGCTGTTAAAGCTTCCTCCCACTCCAATTTGAGCAACTAGATCCACCGCTGTCTCATAAATTGAGGCAAGGAGCACATGGCTTAACTCTCTAGATCCCGCCAGCCTTTGGAATCTGGGCGGAAAGGTAAAAAGCGCCTTAAGGTTTTCTGGGGTAAAACCCTCTTCAGCTAGGATCGCCTCAGCCTTTTCTATCTCTTCCCTATCAAGCCGAATCTCATCTCCATTTGCGCACTTAATTCGGGGAGCGTTGGGATCTCCCGGCTCAGTAAGGCGAATCATTTGGGCAAGCTCCCTTGATGGAGAATTATATGGAATCCAATGGTTTTGAAACGGCTTGAGCCCCTTTGGAAACGGCAGCAGAGCAAAGGGCACATGCTCAGCTGATGGCATTGCCTCTACTCTTCTCAGTTCGGATTCAAACGCTGATTTAAGCTCCCTCTGAGATTCCAAAAACCTTTGAAGCACGGCTTCGCTCATTCCTGTTAGATTATGCCTTTTGGCATACCAAGAGGGTGAGGGCTTCTCTTCACCGTGAAGTACTCTCTGCCTTCTCTCTATTTCCCTTTCTATAGCGGAAATAGCGTGTTCTACCTTTTGAACTCTGTGGACAAGGACTCCTTTTAACTCCTCTTTTGCCTGTATGGCAAGGTGTTTCCACGCTTCATTTGTGCCTTCAAGCCATTTAAAGATCCCTTGCCACTGAGCTGCTTTTATCCCTTTTCTTGGAAGAGAGGTATAAAGAAACCATCCCACAACTCCTATAATAAGGGCCTTTGCTCCCCATGAAATTGCATCGTCAATGACATCTAGCTCTGGAGATTTTGTTTGATACACAGGAGTTTGAGCCAAGGCATTACCTGCGGTAATAGCAACTGTGGATGCCATAAGGCCAAAACGGCGCAAAATATCCCTAAAACCGCTTTTAGGTGAAGGAGAAGTTTCCCCAGTGGCGTTGGCTAATTGCCCTTTAGAAAACAGCTCTGAGAGTATATGCGCCGCAAAGACTCTTAGGCGCATTTCGCAATCCGGATTTTGGGCTATATCTGAAATTATTCCTATAATCTTTTCTCTTGCACCGGGCATCTTATCTATAGCTTCTGCCATTTCCCGTACTGCCCTAAGATCTTTTGGCGTCAAGGATCGTTCTTCTATTTTTTTCAGTAATGCGCCTAATCTGAGCTCATCGCCGGTTGGAAGATTTCCATCGGGAAAAAATTCAGGCACAGCAGCCGCATCAGCGCTAAGTCCACCATCTGCACCGGGTTTAGTTTGAGTTTCTTTGCCCTGTACTGTTGTTGGTCTTTCTTTTAAGGTTGCTATCATTGCATATTAAAAAAATGTATACCTAACTTGCAGTTGCAATCTGCAGGCTACTTTTATGCAGAGTATTGATT
>RFKT01000024.1 GCA_003694225.1 Candidatus Dadabacteria bacterium | reverse complement strand
TCAATGACTCTCTCATTGAGACTGTACTTGCGCGTGATGTGCTACAGTCTAAACGGATTAACAAGCCCGCCTTGCTTAGGCAACTTTTCGGATTAGCAATTACTTATCCAGCCCGTATTCTTTCTTACAATAAAATGCTTGGCCAACTTCAAGATGCCGGCAATACAACAACCCTTGCCGAATACCTTCGTTTGCTTGGAGGAGCATATCTTGTTACAGGATTAGAATTGTTCTCCAAAGGAGTTATTCGAAAACGGGCAAGCAGCCCAAAACTTATTATCCTTAATAACGCCCTTGTAAACTCCCCATCAATAGAAACGTACGAACAGGTGAGAAACTCACCAAGCAAATGGGGCTGGCTTGTTGAAAATGCCGTAGGGGCGCATATATACAATTCTCTCTCCAAAACAAAGTGGAGTATAACTTACTGGCGTAAAGGGAACTTTGAGGTTGACTTTGTAATACAAGGGGGAGAAAAAGTCATTGGAATAGAAGTTAAAAGCGGGCGACCCGGAAAATTAACAGGACTTAACGCCTTTAGAAAGAGTTTCCCAAAAGCGGAAACATTGATAATAGGAGAAACGGGAATCCCACTAGATGAATTTTTCTCCACACCCGCCCAAACTTGGTTTTCCTAAGCGGCGTGATTGTGCCCGACCTTTCCCTGCCACCTTCTTTCAAGCCTTGCCAAGGCTCCGGGATACACAGCCTCAACCTTATCAACAATCTGAGCTATAGTGTAAAACTGGTCTTCCGTTTTAAGCTCCTGAGGGGCTGGAAGCTGTGCAAGTATGTTGAACACAAGCTCCTTTTCTGGCACTAGGTATTTCGAAGCAAGCCCTATCCTATCAGCAAGTTCAAGGACATCAAACGCAATATTACACGAAACCGCACAGTAAAAGTCTATTCTCATCTCCCTAATCACTGCATAGACAAGCTCTGGATATATCTCGCCGGGATAACTCTCTATGCCGGCTATCCAAGCATCCATAGCTTCATTAAAGAGCTCTGTAACACTCTTTGGCTTCACTGTGCTAACCTCTTAAGCTGCTTTCGGTACTACTAGCATCTTCCCCGCCGCTATTTCTGAAGCTCGCCTAAAATCACTTACAGGCTTAGGATTTACACCTCTTAACAGAGTTTGAACTTGCAGGGAAAATCTATCAGAAGGAGGCGATATCTCAGCGCGGGCCAAATCAACGTCTGTGCCCGGTTCTATGCGGCCAAGAGCTTCACCATCTCCATTGTATTGAGGATCACTTCCGCGGGAGTTTGCCATAACCTTCCTTTCTACCTAAAATTACCTTAAAACTACCTTACTAATGTTATTGCCATATTGTGTTGGCAGGTGACATTATAGGGAGTATAGTGGGCCTTTGAGACCACCGCTTTGCACGTTGCAACCGCTTGATATTGCTGAGCTTTTATTGCTAGCTAAGTTTTGGGGTAAGCTGTTTTGAAAGATACACTTATAGCGTCTCTATCAGAGGCTACAGGCTTGGATAAGGCCTCCGTAAGGAAGGCCCTTACAAAGCCTCCTGATAAAAGCTACGGGGACATAGCATTTCCATGCTTTATGCTCTCTAAAAAGTACAGAGAGTCTCCGCAAAAGTGTGCCCTAAGGCTTAAAGATTCCCTGCCACTTCCAGCTGGTATCAGCTCTGCAACACCGGAAGGCCCTTACCTTAATTTTAAGTTTGATACAGAAAGGCTTCTTTCTTATGTAATCCCTGAGATATTAACGGGAAGGTTCTTTGAAAATCTCAAATGCAAAAATAAGGGCAAAATAATCGTTGAGTATTCTTCTCCTAACATAGCCAAGACCTTCCATGTGGGACACCTAAGGACAACCCTTATAGGGCACTCGTTGGTGGAGTTACTTTCTGCCAGCGGCTATGAAGTCATCAGCATTAATCACCTGGGAGATTGGGGCACACAATTTGGATTTGTATGGGCAGGCTGCCAGATCTGGGGGAAGCCTGACAATCCAACTGTAGATGACCTTGTAGATATATATATTAAAGCTTCAGCCCTAAAAAAAGATCAGGAAGAGGGAAAAGCCTCTGATATGCCGCCGGTAGACAATATGGCTAAAGAATATTTCCTGAGGCTTGAGCAGGGAGAAAAAGAAGCTGTTGATTTTTGGAAGTGGTGCCTCGATATATCTCTTAAGTATCTTAAAGGGCTTTATTCCGAGCTGGGAATTGAATTTGACCACTACACAGGCGAGTCTTTCTACCGCGATATGGTGCCAAAGATTAGAGAAAAGATGGAGTCTAAGGGCATTTTGGAGGAGTCTGAAGGGGCGCTTGGGGTGAGGCTTGAAAACCCCAAGTGCTTTGTAAGGATCTTTGCTGAAGATGGCCGCTCGCTGTATATAAGCAGAGATATTGCTGCAGCTATATATAGAGAAGAGACCTTTCACCCTGAAAAGATACTTTACGTTGTAGCGGCACAGCAGTCTCTTCACTTCCAGCAGCTAAAGGGCATCCTTGCAAAGATGGAAGAGCCTGTGGCTGAAAAGATTGTTCACGTTGCTTTTGGATTTGTGCCGGGCATGAAAACCCGGGAAGGCGGAGCGATATCTCTTCGCAAATTTCTGGATGAGGCAACAGAAAAAGCGCTAAAAGCATATAGAGCTGGCGTCAACAAAAGACCTGAAGGGCTTGACGAAGGCTCTATTGCCAAGGCTGTTGCGGTAGGAGCAACCTATTTCTATTTTCTCTCTCACACCAATACAAAAGACTTTCACTTTAGCTGGGATGAGGCGCTAAACTTTCAGGGAGATTCAGGGCCATACCTGCAATATGCCGTGGCGCGGATAAATAGCATTGAAGAACGAGCAAAAGGCGAAGGGATAACCATAACTACTTGTCCAGACTTTAGCCTCCTTCGAGAAGACTCGGCTCATACACTTGCTGTAGCCCTCTATGAATTTAGCGAAGCATTTCAGAAGGCATGCTCCCAATATGAACCTTATCACATAGCGCTTTATTTGACCGATCTTGCAAAAACCTTTTCTAAGGCATATCGGGATCTAAAGGTGATAGGGCAAAACAACAAAAATCTCTCTCAGGCAAGGCTTTCCCTTATCTCAAGCGTCAAAGAGGTTTTAAGGTTCGGATTGAAACTAATTGGTGTGCCGGTTATTGAAAGGATGTGACAGGTGGCAGAAAATATATTGACCCTTCAGCAGGTTTTGGAGAGATTTTCCGAAGGTCCTCAAACGGGCGTGTTTGCGGATGGATCTTGCAGCGGAAACCCCGGACCGGGCGGATGGGGCGTTGTGCACGTAGAGAATGGAAAGATCATACAGCAGGACTATGGACACGAACCTAAGACAACAAACAACCGAATGGAGCTTACGGCTTTGATTAGAGCGTATTCAATGCTCCCTAATGATGCATCAATCTGCATTTATACAGACAGCAACCTATGCGTGCGGACAATAAATGAATGGGCTGAGGGATGGGAAAAAAGAGGATGGAAGCGAAAAACAGGCCCCATAGCAAACCTTGAGCTTGTCAAAGAAGCCTTTAGGCTGGCTAAAGAACATCCGTATGTTAAGCTTAAGTGGATAAAAGCCCACACAGGATACCTGTGGAACGAATATGCAAATTCCCTCGCAAACGCATGGGCTAGGGATGAGATATGATCATATGCATTGTTTTTAAATCCAAAAATCGATTGCTCTTATGATAACTTCAACACCCTTAAGCTGGGATTACGGTTGTGCTAAAGGTTTTTCCAGCATCAGGCTTACTGATGGGAAGAGCTTTATATATTATGGATCAATTGAGGAGGGGTTCCCTATCTCAAATCTCTTCCCAAGCCTTAAGGCATTAAGCCCTAAAGGATTTATTATCAGAGGAGTGCCTAAACAACTGGCAATCACTTTGGCTAAAAATGGCTGCATGGCTTTGGGTCTTGGAGCACATGCCATAATTAGACTTAATGATTTTGTTCCATCAAAATCTCTTTCTGCCCTTGAATGGCGGGGCCTGCGCAAAGCAGAATTAAAGGAAGACTATCCGGTATCCTGCAGGCATATAGCATCTTACGTTCTTAGTCGTTCAAGGCTGTCAAAATATGTGCAGATTGAAAAGCTTTTTCAAACAGAACTAACTGAATCACAAAGATTCTTCTTTGCAAGATGCCTTAAGACAGGGAAATGCGATGCATATATATCATTGTCTAGATGCGGACCTAAGAAATGGCATATTGAGCAGATGGTAAGGAGCTGTGATGCTCCGGTAGGTAGAATGGAAGCGCTGTTGCTACATGCCATAAGGAAACTATATAAGGAAAACCAAGAATCGCTGTCATTGGGAGAAGTCCCTTTTCACATAAAGCCCGATCTATCTTTATCAGGATGCTTAAGAAGCTCAGCCATAGGATTAAGTGCTTATGTGGCCTCACTTGCCATTCGACATAGATATAACATAACCGGCCTCTATAACTTTAAAAGAAAGTTTACCCCATTGTGGGAAAAGGTCTACTGGATAGCATGGCCCCGACTTACTGTTATAAATCTATTTGAAATCTCATGCTTCACAAAGGTAATAGGCCTTCTTCCAATTCCCGCATTCATATTGAAAAGGCACTTAAAAAGCTCTTAACTGCTGTCTTGAGACAAGCTCTTTGTATAGCCCATTTAGCTTTACAAGCTCATCATGTGAGCCATGCTCTATTATCTCTCCCTCATTCATCACCAACACCTGATCCGCATTGCGGATAGTTGAAAGTCTATGAGCTATAATAATAGTAGTCCTTCCTTTCATGAGCCTATAGAGGGCTTCCTGAATGATCTGTTCGTTTCTGCTGTCAAGAGAAGATGTCGCCTCATCAAGCACTAGTATCTGGGGGTCTTTCAGCATAGCGCGTGCAATAGCAAGCCTCTGTTTCTGCCCTCCGCTTAACTGCACTCCCCGGTCCCCTACAAAAGTATCAAGACCCTGCGGCAGGTCCTGAATAAAATCATAGATATTTGCCTTTCTGCACGCTTCTATAAGCTCATCCTCAGAAGCGGAGCCTTTACCGTACATCAAAACCTCTCTGATCGTCACAGAGAATATATCCGGATCCTGAGAAACTAAACCTATTCTTTCCCTGATTGATTCAGGAGGCAAGTCCTTTACATTAATCCCATCTATTAAAACAGCGCCTGATGAAACATCATAAAACCTCAACAGAAGGCTAATAACAGTGCTTTTGCCGGCTCCAGATGGACCTACTAAAGCCACTGTATCTCCTTTATTGGCAGAAAATGAAATTCCCTTCAGCACCTCCCTTTCAGGACGAGAAGGGTAGCTAAACCGTACATCTTGAAACTCAACCCGTCCCTCTGACCGTGAAAAATCGGTCTTACCGCTGGTTGTAACCTCAATTACCGGCACCGCATCCATAGCGGAAAAGATTCTCTCAGCTCCGCCCAGCGCCTGATAAAACTCTGAAAGGGTGTGAACAAAAAAGGCAAAGGAAACAGCCACTATCATCCCGTACAGGAGAAAAGCCGCAAGGTCGCCCACTCCCATAGCTCCTCCTCTTACAAGCTCAATCCCGTACCATACAACAAGCACTATTGAGACATTCATAAGGACGGTGGCAGTTGAACTCAGTGTTGCGCTTATGCGGGTCCTGTCGAACGCTCTTTTCAAAGACTCACTGATATGATTCGCATAACGGTTTTCCTCAACCTTTTCTTTGCAAAAAGCCTTAACTGTCCGTATGCCATAGAGAACCTCCTCTGAGACCGATGTAGCCTTGCCGAGAGCCTCTTGCATTGCCCTGGTTGCTCTCTTTAACCGAGCCCCGAAGATAGCTGAAAAACCGATCAGAATAGGAAGCACTGCTACTATAGCAAGGGTAAGCCTTACTGAGATAGTAGCCATCAGAACTATGCCCGCTATAATCTGTATGCCGTATCTGGCAAAAACAGAGAGGTGTATGCTTACAGCGTTTTGAAGCAAAAGGGTGTCTGAGGCAAGGCGCGACACAAGGTCACCAGCTCTTTGCGCATCGAAAAAACTTATATCCTGCCTTATAAGACGGGAGAAAAGGCTGTTTCGCACCTCAGCTACAACTTTGTGTCCTACAATGCCAAAGAGATATGAGCGTCCGTAAAAACAAATCCCTTGAAGCGCTATTAACCCAACTAATACGAGTACAACCTCAGATGGATGTGATGCGGCTATGCCTTTCCCTGCCGAATTAATAAGACCCCTGATAATCTGAGGAAAGCAAAGATTAATAGCTGCTCCCCCCAGAAGGAACACCATGCCGCCTAAAAGCTCCCACTTGTGAGGTAAAGCGAGAGACAGCAGCCTTTTTATAAGGAAATACTTTTTTGCCTCCGTACTCATAGCGATTGGGATAGTATATCACTAATATTGCTCTGCACAACAATCGGATGATTATATTTCAGCGTTGAAAGATTTATGCTATTTTGAAATTCCACAAATATATAAAGGAATAGACGTAGGAGATAACCATGAAAATAACGGTAAAAAATTCCCTTCCCAAAAGAGCTAAGTCAGATATGCTTATATGCTTAATATCCAAGAGAGATCTTAACATCTTTAAGAAAGGGGCACGGAGAAAACATGCTCTGAAATTTTTGGATGCAGTTTCACAAAAAATCATTAGGGATAAATGTATTAGGCTTAAATACGACGCCTCAGATCTGTCCGTAATGTCGGCAGAATTGCCACCACCGTCTCTTTTAAGGGAGATCGTGCTTGTTGGAACGGGAGAGAGCAAAAAAGGGTTCGACGGCATAGAGATATTTAGGAAAGCAGGTGGAAAGGCATACTCTATTGCCCAGTTGGCTAAAGCCAAGAAGGCTGTTGTTTTTCCTTTAGCCTTAGATGACATCGCCTCAGAGAAGTTTCAAGCCCTTATTGAGGGGCTTGAGCTCGCCGAATATTCGTTTGATACTTTTAAATCCAAGAAAACAAGAAAGAGCCATCCCCTATCCGTAACAGTAATTGGAAAAGACGAATTACCAACAAATCTAATTCAAAGATCCAAAGCCAATGTTACAGCGACAACCCTTGCAAGAGATCTAATCAACATGCCCTCTAATAAGTGCACCCCTTCCTTTTTGGTTCGGGAGGCGCGGAAAATAGCCGCCTCCCAGAGACTCTCTATAAATGTCTATAGCAAAGGCGCACTGAAAAGGATGGGAGCGGGGGCACTGCTTGGAGTCGCTCAGGCGAGCGCC
>RFKT01000200.1 GCA_003694225.1 Candidatus Dadabacteria bacterium | reverse complement strand
CCTCCTTAGCAGTACAGACTCCACTTTAATGCCAAACTTAAGGAGCTTTGAGTTTATGTTTGCCTTTGCTTCTTTAATTTCATCCTGCCTTTTCTGTGGAATGTAAAATTCAGAGGTTGAAAGCCTCCCCAATGCCCTTCTTAGCTCATCAATAGAAACCTTGCGAACTGTGTTTCTCCACATCTTTTGGCTTGAGCCGAGTCCCTTAAGTAAATCAGCCGGTCCTCCGTGAGAGTAGATCTTCTCTCCGACAGTAGTGGTGCCGGGAGCTTCCAGATACCGAAAAACCACCGATATATCCACTAATACACTTGAGCCATCTGTTGTTTGCACCTCAAGGGCTCCCTCAGACTCCGGGTATAGGGATGTGTCTCTGTGAATGTGTATAATCTGGAGTGTTTTGGGTATAAAGAGAATCCTTGAGTAAAAAGGGATATTCCAGTGGTAGCCTGAAGTTAACCCAACGTCTGAAAATCCCTGCTTCGGTCCCAAAGGAAGCGCTACGGTTATCTGCCTAACACCGATATATCCCGGCTCAACCACTACACCGAATATATAGCTAAGAGCGATTACAGCAAGTATAAGGAGGAGAAAGATCCATACGGATAGCTTAATCAGTATATGGCTGTGCGCATCTTCTCTCTCTGCCATAATCATCCGTTTTGTTATAAAACCACCCCTCCGTTCCCGCTCTTTGAAGCGGTAAGTACAAAGAGATCCGTTGGTGAAACGGTCTATACTGTAGAAGATACCTTGTTGCACTGCAAGGCAGATAAAAGATGAAAGGATTTACCCACACGGCGACGAAGTAAAACAGCGTTATTGAGCGCTTCCAAGCTCTTTTAGTATGTCTCCAAGTTTTAAGAATGCCTCTGGATTTACAGCCTTTTTGGCAATTCTAATTTCATAGTGAAGGTGCGGTCCCGTTGATCTCCCTGACGAACCTGATAGGGCTATAATCTGCCCACGGCATACCTTCTGCCTTCTTTTTACCAGTACTTTTAACAGATGAGCGTATCTTGTAGTGATGCCGTTTCCGTGGTCGATATCTACCATAAGCCCGTATGCTCTGCTTCTTACAACTCTTTTAACTCTGCCGTCTGCAGTGGAAACGACGGGGGTTCTGTAAGGAACAGAGATATCGATTCCTTGGTGTTTTGTAACTCTCTTTGTAAAGGGTGAACGTCTCAATCCAAAGCCTGAAGTTTTCCACCCATCTGCTGGCATAATAAGGGGGAGAGAAATAAGCTTGGAGGAAATTCTATCAACCGCAGCGGCAAGATCCCCTCCAAGGCCAAATCTGCTTTTGGCATAGGTAGAGGGGACACTCCCTTTATTGGGGTAATTTTGGGTAAGATCCCATTTTAAGCCGGCCTTTATCTCTTCCATTGTAGGTAAGCAAAAGATACCATCTGTTTTTTTGCACTCTACCTCAGCTCCGCCCACATTTCCCTCAATATCGCCTTTTTGTTGAACAGCTTCATCAGGCTCAAAGGAGCTGTTTTCACCTTGAGCGTTTAGGATCGCATTTAGCACAGACAGCCTCTCTTTTACCTGGCGCTCATATTCAGCAGTTTTATTGTGCTCTAATATAAGATAGTTAATCTTTGACTCAAGTGATGAGTCCCCGTTATAAGGCGGTGCTGATGGCGAAGAATAGATCTTATCAAAGAGTAATAGCGCTGATTTTCTAGCCTTAAGGAGCCTTGTGTAATCAAATCCGCACCAAGCCGCCGCAATCAGCGCAAGCGCACATACCGATAGAAAAAGGTATGTCGGCGCTTTCCTTATAGGAAGCTTTTTTATCCTGCCCGAATTGGTAGGAATAAGGACAACCCCGATACTGTCATCTTTCTTTGGGTCTTTTATAAATCCTTTACTCATAAAGAGGCCAACTTAAGCTAAAAGCATTTCAAGGTCAATATGGCCGAAGCCAGAAATAACTTCAAGTCATTTAAACTAAATACCTTAAAAACCCCCTTTTGTAAAAACTCTGTTTTGCGATGATAAAAGTATTGCTAAAGATCCTTACGCCCAACTGCCGAGATTTTATTATATGGATTGGCTTTAATATCAGTAAATTAGAGGGTTTTTAAGTAAAACATTAGTTCATTTATTATATGTGTATATCGGGAATCTGGTTATTTTGTTACAATAATTAAAGGATGACTGGCAATGGACAGATAGTAGTAGTTACAGGAGAGCACTTCCGGGTTGAGCTCTTTGCAACCCAAAAGGGTCGGTTTTGGGCAAAGGCTGTTCATTTAGCCACCGAATACAGCTATATTTCAAATTCGTTTTGCACTATCGAGGAAGCTGTCGATTCGGCCCTGCGCGGGTGTGTTGACCAGATTCGGATCTATCTGCTCAGGGATCTATAAGTTGCTGTATTATATATTGATGACAATTCCCGAAGAGGCAATAGGTGTATTCTAGGCAGCATATTCGGCTCAAAATGTCCTTCATGTTCTTGTTATGTATTGCTCCTTTGCATGGCGGCTTTGGCCTTGATGGGGCTGATGTATTTCCGGAGCCGGGGATCTTATTAGCTCCAACTATGCCTATTTCAGGAAAGATAATAAAGGCAGAGAAGCAAGTAGGCATAAAGATAACAAAAAAAAAGAATGAAATTCAGACCGGCGTTCTTATTTATTCACTATCTGGCGATCTCCTAAAGCGCTTTCCTTTTAGAGCAGAAAGAGTAAGGATACTTAATAGTGGAAATCTTTTAGTTCTTCACGGCCAAAAGCAAAAGCAGTTACTGACGGGAAATCATTTGTATGATTCAGAACGGAATCTTCCTAAAGACTATGATCATAAGATTCTCGAGTATGACTGGAATGGCAAGGTAGTTTGGGAGTTTAAGAGCAATTATCGCCTTCACCACGATGCCGTTAGGCTATCTAATGGGAATACATTGGTTCTTGGTATGATTCAAGTGCCTGATGAGCTGAAGAAGAAGATAAAAATACCTTATGTGAGAAAAGGCCGAATTCTCACTGATATTGTTCTTGAGGTCAATCCTCAAGGTAAAGAGGTGTGGAAGTGGGCGTTTTATGAGCATGTTGATTTAAATAGCTGCGGAGCAGTGATGTGCGATGAAGTTTTTCATTATCTTAAATCGGGAAATAACGAAATCTTTGATTGGACTCACACAAATACAGTATCTGAATTGCCTCCAAACAAGTGGTATAAGGCGGGAGATAAAAGATTTGCTCCGGGCAACATTTTAATTATGGTTCGGAATTGGTCTGAGGCTTTAATTATAGATAAGCATACTAAGAAGATTGTATGGAGGTATCATGGCAAGTACAAGGGTGGGCTTATGGGAGGTCACGACGCTCGTATGATTCCAGAGGGATATCCGGGCGCTGGCAATATATTAATTTTGGATAACGGTTACGGTGTGCCTGCGCAGCGAAGAGGAACACGAGGGTTTTTAGATGCGAGCCTTCGACAGGGCAGATCCTTAGTTTTAGAGGTTAATCCCGTTTCTAAGGAAGTTGAGTGGGTCTACGATCCACCTGAGAGGCTATTTACTCCCACACGAGGAGCTGTACAAAGGTTAAAAAATGGCAATACTCTCATATCCGAGGATGCTAGAGGAAGGATTATTGTCGTTTCTCCTAAGAAAGAGATTATATATAAGCTTGATGGCATGATAGGAGTAAAATACCATTCTGCAAGAGCGATGTATTATCCCGTATCATTTAGCAGCAAGATAGCAGCTCTTTTCAGGTAATGCTCTTATAGGAAATGCTCGAACTACAATATATTGCATAACTATAGGGGCTTTTTAAACCATAGTACTAATGTTTCTTTCTGCTGAATTTTTTTCCAACCTTCTCTTTGAAGGCCTTGCGTAAAAAGAGGCCAGCGGGTAGCTCCATGTATAAAGTAAAGTTTTCCTCCTTTAGAGTTTTTATATGTTTTTTGCTTTCTATATCCATTTCTGAAGAAAGTGCTGTTAATTTCTTGTATGTAAGCATCTGGGTTAACTTTTGCACATATTATAAGGCTCGAAAAATAATCAAGAGAAGTGATTACAAAAAGTTTTTTTTCTTTTTGAAGCTCTTTGAGGATATTTGAAAGAGGTTTGGCATATGGATCTTGTTTTGAGAGATATTTTAAATACCCATATTCGCGAAAAGCCAATGATGACTGAATAAAGAGCATTATAATCCCGCCAAATGCTATAGTTCTGATTAAATTATCTTTTTGTGACAATTTATATGCGACGTCAAAAGCTGCGGCTATTGCTATATAAAGTGATACAAAACCCAAAAGCATGTATCTAGGAACAGCAGATGCTCCTCCCCCAAAGAGCATGTCTCTCCCAAATATGAATCCGAGCAAGCACGCCGTATTGATTAGTACAAACAATGCAAGTTTTTTGTTTGGATGAAAGGCTGCAATGGCGATTGCTGAGAAGTAGATAATTCCGGTTACAACAGGATACGATCCAAATAGTGAAGAGCTCAGTAGCAAAAGCCATTTGCCTTTAAGAGAAGACAAGGATACAGGCATAGCGGCATGGTGGTAGGCAATGGTTGTTTTGTGCAGTTTTAGGTATAACTCCGGAGCATAAAGCACCAAGCTCAAACAAGATATTGCAGTCACATGCCAGGTTTGAAGTTTGTTTAGGGATTTCCAGTTGACGATAAGAGAGAAAAGAGAATGGGCGATTAGCACCAAAAAGAACAGGAGATGCAAGTAAAGCCCTGTTACAAGGATAAAGAAGTATAGCCATCTCCATGTTATGGAAGAAGGGTTATCGAGAATTTTAAGGACGCATAGACAAGAAAGCAGATAACACAAACAAAGGGCTGAATACATGCGGATTTCTTGGGAATAAACAACCATAAGAGGAGAAGCAGCTAACACACCTCCCAAGATCAGCGCTGCTAAGCGAGAAGAAAACAATCGGCAACCAAAGACTATACCGGCAGCTACTGTGAATATCCCGGTTGTTGCGGAAAAATACCTTAGGCTTATTAATGAAAAAGAGGTGGCATCAGACCATATTCTGGCGGTAATGTAGTATAATGGGGAATACCCCTCTTTAATTGAGTTTAGGATAATCTTGAAATACCCTCCTCCACTGGTGGTAAGAAATTTTAATCCTGCTTTACACTGGAGAAACCCTTCCCTTAGGGGACGAATAAATCCTCGGAGAAGTTGATTGTGATCCCATCCCCCAATTCTTAGTGTTGAAAGGATCTCATCGTACCATAAAACACCTTTATCTAGTGATTTGAGTCTTAAGTATGTAGCTACAATGAGGAGAACTAAAGAGGTGGCCCAGAATAGGGCATTTTTTAATGTATTTTTCCCCGCATCATCCATTATGCCTGCAATTTTATGCAAAAAAGGGGTGTTTTGTGCAAACACCCCTTTATGTTTTTCTATATTTTTAGTGATTTATTTTATTTTGATTTCTTTTTCTTTTTTTTCTTTTTCCCTTTCTTTTTCCCTTTCTTTTTTTTCCCTTTTTTATTCGTTTTCCCTATTTTCTTGCCTTTTAATTTAAGGTTAACCTCGGTAGAGGGAGATCTCTGCGTCTCAATCCCATCAGCTAACACCGCTCTGTAAAATACATTGGCAAGCCCTTTTTTAGAAGATTTGCCCTTTAACTTCATGCTCCCAACATTTGAAGCAAGGGTTGCTGAAGCTATTAATTTGCCATTTTTCTTTACCCTTACTTCATAGGATGTGGCCCCTGGTACATTTTCCATTGTTATGTCTAGGCCTTTTTTTGTTCTCACAACCGATGGGGCGGAAGGCTTGTAATTCCCATCAATTTTAGTTTCGGTCGAATTTCCATTGCTGTTGTTTCCTGTGGAGTTTCCACTTCCGTTGTTGTTTATATCGGCTACAAAGACATCGTAATGGCCGCCAGTATCATTTGATACAAGATTGGATGCTGCTGATTCAAATGCAACCTTTCCGCCGTCGGCTCCCAGCCTTGGATTTACAGAGTCGCCGTTTCCTTGGTCTCCATTGGAAGCAGAGCTTGGACGGGTAAATGTTCCAGAACTTCTGTCATATACATAAATATCAGAGAATCCATTAGTATCGGCTCCAGCTAGCGAAGGAATAGTTGTTGAGGCTGTAGCCAAAGCAAAATACCTTGCATCTGAACTCATATCGAGAGCGAGGACGTCAAAGTCCGCCATAGGCGCAAGGTGCTCTAATACGCCAGTGGTCCTATCATATAGATATGCAGCCCATTTGCCTGTGGAGCTTGAAGTTGGAAGGAGGTGTGTTGACGAAATAAAGGCAATATACCTTCCGTCGGCAGACAACCTCAAATTTGATACCGACAGGGGAGCTCCTCCTGTATAGCTTGATAAGTTTATCGGTACTACGGCGGAAGTTGGGTTGTTTCTATCGTATATACCTATGCCATTTCCCAGCACATAGTAGCTCATACTGTAATTGACAACTATAATGTCGCCATTTTCGCTCATATCGAACTCTCGGATCAGCCCTCCTCCAGATGGAGGATTTAAGATGTTGACAGAGCCTGTGGCCAAATCTTTTAAATATAGATCCTCATCTCCGTCTGTGTCTGATGGGACTAATGATAGCGGCGACATAAACAGCGCAACCTTTCCGTCATTGCTTATCTTTGGAGAGTCAAAACTCCACCAATTTGAAGAACAATCAGGATATGAGTATCCATAGTAATAGTAAAAATGTTGACATGTACCCTCTGCCCCAGAACTGTTCAGAGAAACTCTGCTTAATGACTTTGTCTCAATATTGTATAGGAACGTATCTAGGCTATCATTGGTATCTCCCTGCACTAAATCGGTTGCAAGGGAGTAGAAGATGGCAAATTTTCCATTTCTGCTCAAAGAAGGAGCAAAGCTATCCTTATTCCCTGTACCTCCAGAGGTGTTTTTACTTAATATGCTTACAAGATTAGAAGAAAAATCATGCAAATATACTTGCTGTGGAGAGTAGCGAGACATGGGCACATAGACTAGTTTAGCACCCGAATCATCAATATCACCGAGCCGTGAGTCCTCAGCAAATTGACTTCCCCCCAAATCAACTCCTCCCAAAATAATGCCTTGCGCATGGGAAGAATGTGAAACTCCCAAAAAGGCAAGAGCTGTTACCAAAAGCATACAAGGTGTTAGTCTTTTAAGCATATTCATTTACCCCCTTGATTTTATGTCAATTTTTTTAAGAACGTTCCAACACACAACTAACTGGTTCACCTATAATCCTTCTTTTTAAAAGAAGTGATCCAGCAAAACCTGAAATTCTAAAACATGAGTTGTATCTTGCCGTTTTTTGCAAAATGTATTACAT
>RFKT01000199.1 GCA_003694225.1 Candidatus Dadabacteria bacterium | reverse complement strand
TATGTGTCGTCTGGCGTAAGAGATGCTTGATATTGATAGTTAGGCTCTACATACAATACGTTAGAATAAGAGCTTACAAAATCTTCACAAGCCTCCTTTACTTCTGATGCCGGAGCAATAATATCACCTCCATTTGCCGCTCCTAAGAGAGAGACCTTTGAAAATGCCACCCCTCCCCTTTTGGCAATTTCCTTCTCTCCGGGTATTGAGCTTAAGCTGTTTGCGGCTCTTACATTAAGCTTTCCTATAACACATTCATACCTTGCTAAAACCTCACAGAAAGCGTCGGAAATCCCAAAGAAGATAAAGATTCCAACGATAGCAGGGATAAAATCTCTTAGTGAAACCTTCTTCTCTAACCCCACAAAACCCCTAATCAACACCTATAAGTAAAACCAACACCTAGCCAGGAATACTCACCCAAACGACCTTCCCCCGCCTCTTATCTAGCCGCGTACCAAAACCGTTTGAGCCGTTTCTAACTCCGCTCCCGACTATCTGAAATATCGATATATCACTAAAAGTTGGTAATAAATGGCGGCATTTTTGTAAATTTTAACCCTCTCCGAGAAACTCCCCTTTTTAGGATATAAGTTACTATAATTACAAACTGTTTAGTGATTCAGAGATAGTGCCGATATAAGACAAAATGGAAACTTTTCGTAAGGTGATCAGATTAAGCGGGTGACATTTGCGTTAGCTTCGTTATATTTGTAGCTACGAAGTAGATAATAGTAAAATAAATATTAGCAAGGATAAACTTTAGCGCTATTTAGATATGGCAGAGAACGGAGACGAAGAAGAATTTGAAGAGGAAGAGCTTAATTGGCTTGAACGGATGCATCCCCTTATGGAGTGGAAGGTTGTGTATCCAGAGTGTAACAGCCCCTTCGGCACCCCTATGAGTGAAAAGGCACTAAACGAGCTTGCCTCTAAAAAAGAGATATTAATTAAATATCTTGAGCTTAGGGCAAGGGTGGATGGTGAAGAGATTATAGTTATAAAAAACCTTCCTTCTAACTTAGAAGTAATCACCGATCACCCTGCTGTGGTTCCAATGAGGAAAAGTGAGATCAAGCGGTATCTTACAAAAATGGGAGTTATGGATTTCGTAGATAAAGAGATGGATAATATTCAGGAGATTTACAGAAAAGAGCTAAAAAACCGAAAGAGAAAGAAAAAAAGAGTTGATTACATTTAGTTCGATAACTTAATCTCTACTTCCTAAAAGCGGTGTTTTATTTCAATCAAAAGATTATGGCTATTTTCTCTGTCAAAATGAACGGCTTAAAACCTAACCCACTTGACTTCTCTCATAGGAAGGGCTTGATTTAGTGCCCAACTCTTTTTTGCCCCGAAAAAGCGAAACCTTCTCTCATAAAAGCTTCCCTCCTTGTCTACAACCCTAAGCGCATAAACTCCAGTTCCTTTTGGATACTTAAAGTGAAACTTCATATACTTCCCTCTCCTTCGTGGCTTACCTTTCAGGACCTCTTGTAGCATTATCCCGTTTCTGAAAAGCTCAACCCTTTCTATATTCTCCCCCTTTATAAGCCCCCTTACAGTTACAGCTCCGGAACGCTTATTAAGTTTTACCTTTGTCAATACTATAGAAAATCTGTACCGTCCAGAGATGCCGAAATCTCCTTTGGCTCTCATCCTATCAAGCGCCCTTGTAGCATCTAAGGCTACAGTCCTCCATGATCTCATAAGCTTTCTTCCAACTCCATCCTCTTCGAAGGCGCGGGTAACCTTAAGGCGCTGTGCCTCTAGATAAGCCAAAGCCTCAGGAGCTGAAAGTATCCTTTGTGGACCTGAAAGGACAAAATTAATGCTGTTTGCAAAATCAAAAAGGGCATATCTTGATCTGAGATCATTTACACTAAGGTTATCGGCAATAATATATGCTCTATTTCTTGCGCTTATAAGAACGTCTCTATACTTTCCGTGAAGTATCATCTCCCATGTTGCGGGTTTAGCCTCTTCAGGCAGACCCTGTTTTGTGTGATCTTGTCGGGCGGCCTTCTTTCTCGGCTGTTTTAAGGAGATAAGAACTTTATCTAGCGGCGAAAGATCAGATTTTATCCCTAAAGAAGCCTTCGGGCCTTGAGCCTCTTTTTCAGGCATCTGAACTTCTCTACTAGAAATCTCTCTCTGCCCCTCCTTAACCGTAAAAAGCTCCGGCATAAATATGGCTACAACCACTATAGCCAGTGTAATCACAGCAAATACGAGGTTTTTTAGATCCATCGTCTTAATCCAGATAGCTATGTCTTCAAATATATTAGCCCCTCTTACTACAGAAGGCCTTCTCTTTTTAACCATCTAAGAATACCTTATAAAAACGGCTAAAAAACCTCGGCTAAAAAACGCTAAATTACTCTCTTATATTAATTGTTATCCCTATCTTACTCAACAGTGTGCCTTAAAAATTTCTTTATATTATGAACAAAAAAAGGGGGCAAAAGCCCCCTTTTTTAAGCAGAAAATTGGTCATTTAAAGGTTAAGGCAAGCACTGCTTTACAGTTGGATATTGCTTCCTTAAACTCTTAACATCCTGCCTTATCCCCTTATAAGAGGTTTTCCATCCGCTTTTAGCTCTCTTAAGGATAGATTTAATAAATGCCTTGAATCCTCTCTCTACTGACTTAGCCGTTTTATCAGCTCCCTTAAAATCATCGCTGTTTACCTGCCCTTCGGCGGCATCTGCTTTTGCGCTAAACTTGTCATACTCGCTGTTTATCTCCTCAATCAAAAGATCTCTCAGCGCTGTCGCCTCCGCTCTTGCATCAGCGATTACAGCTAGAGAATCCTGCCTGTAGTTATCTAAAATCTGAGGGCAGTCTTGAGCGTAAACGCTAGGCAGAAAAGAAACCAATGAAAGAGCAAACACGGGTAAAGCAATAAACTTCTTCATAGCCAATCCTCCTAACCAGTAGTAGTTAATATTTAACAGCCAACACACTTAAAGAAGGGACTCCCCACGTCTAGGGATGTTATGTCACAAACAGGGAAAAATGTATCCAAGAAAAGATATCCTATTGTAACTACAGGTAATTTTAATAGATTCCGGAGATCACGATTTAAGCTTTCCTATATCCTTGTCCATTTTTTCTACGATAAACTCCACAAAGTCTTTTACGGATACCATGCCGATAGGGACACCGTCATCATCCACAATGGGGATATGCCGGAATCCGCCCCAACTCATAAGATGAAGTGCATAAGCGATAGTGGCCGTAATAGGCTGTGTTACAGGGTCTTTAGTCATAATCTCGCTTATAGGCGTTTCACATAGATCGAGATCGGTACCTAAAACCTTGGTTAAGCAGTCGCGTTCAGTAAAGATCCCCTTAATCTTTCCATCTTCATCAGTCACCACAACAGAGCCTATCTTATTTTCCTTTAAAACATTAATCACATCCATAACGGTATCATCTTCATGCACCCATACTGGCTCTGTGGAGCTTAAAACCCCGAGAGATTGCTGCAAAAAGTCTGAGGATAGGACTCCAAAGTACGAGTCAGAAGATTCCCTTAACAGCGCCTCATAGCCATTCTTTGTCATGCCGTTTTCAGTTTTGGGATCTTTTTCCATAGCTTAACTCCTATAGAGCAAAAATATATTTGCACAAAAGAAATTCACTCTTCCTCAAATTCACATACCAGAGGCTGAAGCTCTCCCTTTTCGAACCTCCCCTCATCTGGAACAAAATCAAATGTGCACGGCCCCTCAATCACTTCCCTTACCTTAAACTCAATAGAGCCGGATCTCATTATAACCCCGGGATAGATCTTTTCCATCACATTCACCCTCTGAACGAGGCTTGCCCGAGCGCCTGAGAGCATCTCCTCACGCTCTTTTAACAGTGCCTCCTTTGAGGCTACTACCTTGTCGTACTTTTTAAGCATCCCTAAGATCTTCTTTTTATGCTCTTCCTTCAAAAATTCAATTCTTTTGCGATTTTTTGCATAAGGCCCCAGATGAAGCTCCATTAATTCAATAGCCTTGTCGTGGCTTTTGATCTTATTTTGAAGCTCTGCGTATGCCGCTGTTGCCTCTATATTATTGCAAAGTTCTATAACTGTCTCTACCTCTCCCTCTGTGCCGATAGTGCCGCACTCAACACCGCAAACGGCATATACAACACCGCCAAAAAGGACCCCCTGAGCCATAAAAAGTGCGGTATCAGTCCTTAGTATTGAATCTCTAGCTTCCTTTTCAATAACAATATCCCCGCGAATATCTGCATTTACCTCCTGCACAATCTGAGCCCTAAAGCTTTCCCCAGAGATAATCCTTGCATCGCTTCCTCCAAAGACAAAGCCATTTACAACGACAGGGCCTTTAAGGCTTGTAAGGCTAGCACCGTTTACAGAGCCATCTATAAATATCCCCTTTTCGGCGTTTATGTTAAATCCCTGCTGAACAGAACCAGTTACAGCCACCTTGCCCACAAAATCAATCTTGCCGAACTCAAAATCAAGCTCGCCTGTAACCCTTAATTCATCTGAGATCCTAAGCTTCCCATCTTCTTCTACAAGATACCCCTCCGCTTTAGCACGCAATTCACTGTAGGTTTTTCCCGCTCTTACAGGGGCTTCTAAGATAGTGTCATCGAGCTTATACTGGGCGGGCTCGCCCGGCTCTGATTGTATAACATTGCCAAAGACATCCATTCCATGCCTTCCGGGCTTGGGGGGATAAACTCTTCCTATAACGTCATCCTCCCTTATATTGTCAAAGAGATGAACTGTATGGAAATCAGCCCATCCTTTATCATCGACATAAACTTCTCCGCTGCCTGTCATCTTCCTTACTAAAAGCAGCAGCTTTCCATCACGCCCCTTAATAGGAGGAATCCCCTTTAAGATCCTCCTGGGAGGACTATCCTTTCCTTCATTAAATGTCCTCACAATATCATCGATTACAAGCTTGCTTATCCTCTTTTTGTCCACATATTGCCCGATCAATGCCTCTATCAACTCGGAATTTACCTCTATCTTTCCGCTTTCTTCTGATGCAGTCTTATTCCCTTCCTCTTTATCTTGATCTTTAGTTTGTTCTTCGTCTTTGACATGCTCAAGGGAGACAAAGAGCTTAAGCTTGTCAGGTGTAACATAACCAGTAAGGACAAACCCCTCGGTAGAGACCTTAAACGCCTCTTCAAGGTTAAGCTCCCCTTCTTCCTTTGAAGTCTCTGCCATATCTCATCCGAAATATCTCTGCCCAAGCATCACTGCTTCGTTGCATGCCGCCAATCGGCCCTTATATCCCCCTTAAGCCTTGCTCCGATCTGCGTTATAACCTTCATAGCCAGATAATTGGCGCCCCTTGCACTTATTTCAGGAGTATAGCCGTTAGTTATACCGTACAGGAAAGCTCCTGAGAAAACGTCTCCTGCTCCAGTAAGATCCAAAGGCTTGCAGGCAAAAGCAGGCACTTGAAACTCTTCTCCCTCATATACGCCGATAACGCCCCGTTCCCCTAAGGTTAGCGCCACATTGGACGCTTTGCTGCGTAAAACATGGAGGCTATCTTCCCCTTTTTCTTTTCCTGTATATGCGGCGGCTTCTTTTTCATTAGAAAAGATAAGATCTGTATATTCAATTATCTCATCCAGCCTCTCTCGAAAAGAGTCAACTATAAACACATCTGAAAATGTCAAAGCCACCTGAGTGCCCAAGTCCTTCGCTTTTTTTGCCGCATAAAGGGCTGTCTTCCAACCAGTATCTGTTTCAGATAAAAGATACCCTTCAATAAAAAGCCATTGAGACAATTTAAGGTGTGATTCATTGATAAAACCTTCTGTAATCTGAGAAGAAACTCCCAAAGAAGTGCTCATAGTGCGCTCTCCGTCAGGAGTAACCAGTACAAGGCATGTTCCCGTGCCCCCACCTTGAATGCGATTATTTTCTATCTGAATCCCCAATGATTCAAATTCATTTACAAAAAATGCCCCATAAACATCATCTCCTAAAGCCCCGCAGTAATATGCATCTCCTCCAAGTTGACTTACAACGATGACGGAATTTGCCATAGAGCCTCCGCTTACAAGGCTTTGATCCAAAGAAGAAATTGTAGAAAGCATCTTTTTTTGATCTTCCTCAGAGACAAGCCTCATCTCGCCTTTATAATCAGCAAGACCGTCAAGTTGTTGAAAGCTCACCCGCACGATAATATCAACTAGGGCATGCCCTATTCCAAAAACGCCTTTTTTTTGCATCCATTCACCTACGCAATAGCATCTTCAACTTTAAAGGAAACCCCAAATAACTCAGCGATGCGATATATCACATCTTCTACAAGCACATCAGGACAGCTTGCACCGGCCGTAAGCAAAATAGAGATACGCTCCTTTCCTTTAGGAAGCCACCCCTCCGTTTCAATAACCCCCTTACCCTGCACAAGGTGGCGAATTGTATCTCTACTGATAATCTCACTGCTATCCTTGATATGATAAGCGGGCATTTTGCCAGAAAAAAGCTCTGCAAGATGAGACGTGTTTGAGGAGTTATAACCTCCAACTATAATAGCAAGATCTCCGCCTGACTCTATCAATCCAAAAACAGACCGCTGATTCTCCGATGTGGCATAACAAAGGGTGTCCCTAGTGTCGGCAAAGTGATATGCAATATTGTCCTCGCCGTACTTCTCTAGCATAGCCTTCCTTAACAGATCCGCTATAGCTTGAGTCTCTGTTGCAAGCATCGTAGTCTGGTTTACGACCCCTATACGTCTAAGATCCCGAGAAACAGAGAAATCAGGAGAATATCGCCCATCAAAAAGATCTGAAAATGTCTGAGGGGATCTCCTCTCCAAAATAAAATCAGAGAGTATTTGGGCCTCTTCTGTGTCCCTAATGATTATTGTAGGAGCGTCTCTTTTTGGGTTAGAAGAGGTTGGTCTTGTCTCGTCATGGT
>RFKT01000198.1 GCA_003694225.1 Candidatus Dadabacteria bacterium | reverse complement strand
CATCAATGAATTCAATTCCAAGCTCTTTTGCAACACGGCTTATAGCATCTCTCTCATCAAAAAAACCCTCAAGCGCAAGGAGATGTATCGGTTCATATTCACTATCAACAAATTGAGCCCTATCAGGAATATGATCAATTAAGCCGCACTGATTTAAAAGGTGTAATAGGCTATATCTTGCGTCCAAACTTGTCCTCCACTATGTAGGCTCATTAAGGAATCAAGACTATTTTGCCAAATTGCTCTCCCCTCTCAAGCCTTTCTACCATCTCAATGCCACAGTCTAGGCTTTCTACACAGTCAATCACAGGTTTTATCCCTCTCTCCCATATAAAGCGCATAACAGAGCGGAAATCCTCGTCGCTTCCCATAGTAGAGCCCAGTATGGAGATCTGCTTTACAAAGACAAGCCTGTTGTCATAGGTTATCTCATGGCCTTTGGTATTGCCTACAGTAACTATCCTGCCTCCCCTAGCCGCCGCCTTTATGCTTCCTAAGAATGTAGGAGCGCCTACATTGTCTATAACTATATCTGCACCGTTTCCATCTGTAGCTTCCAACACCGTTTTCCACCATCTCTGATCCCTTTTGTAATCTATAACTATATGGGCTCCCAGCTCCTCTGCCTTCTTTGCCTTCTTTTTTCCTCCGGCTAAGACTATAACACGCGCGCCTAAAGCAAGAGACAAGAGTAAACTCATCGAATTCACCCCTCCTCCAGCGCCTATGATAAGTACAGTCTCGCCCGGCTGAAGCCCTGCCCTCTTTAGCAACATCCGCCATGAAGTGATCCCAACCAAGACAGGAGCGCATGCTTCACAGAAATCAACCCCATCAGGAATTAAAAGGAGGTTTTGCGCGGGAACAGAAACAAACTCTGCCAACCCTCCCCATCTATTCTCCCCTATAATCTGGTAATTTGGGCTTACGCTCTCTTCTCCCATATAAACCCACTTATCAGCTTTAGTGATAATCCCTGGATTTACAACCACCCTATCACCAACCTTAAAATCCCCCGAATACCCTTCGCCAAACTCAACAATCTCTCCCGCAATGTCGCTTCCAGTAATATGTGGCATAGACAAGTTAAGCCCCGGCCACCCCTCCCTCACCCATATATCAAGGTGGTTCAAAGCGCATGCCTTAACTTTAAGCAAGATCTCTCCGGCCCTTGGTTTAGGATCCGGCACGCTCCCTATTTTCAGGACATCAACTCCCCCGTGAGTGTCAAAATACATTGCTTTCATCTTATCTCCATAAAAAATGCACCAATCTTTAGACTTTGCCTAACAGGGCTTTAATAGCGCTAATTCTCTCTCTATAAAGCTTCTCTTCTTTCCCTATATCCAATCCAGGCTTCTTTTCTGCCAACACACTCAGTATATCTGGCAAAAGTTCAAACCCGTGATCCGACATATACTCAAAGCAAAGCCTTCTTCTCATTATATCCTCTAGAAACTCCGCCTGCTCAATATCTATAGCCATATCCAGCTCACCAAGGAAAAGCCTGTTGCTTAAGACTGTCAGAGATCTCTCCTCATCAGCCTCATCCCCGTAAAGATACCTAACCCTAGATCCAAATCTTAACACGGCCCCTTCAGCCACCTCTCTATCAATACCAATTCCCGTAATATTTTCTATAAAGTCGTCCGCTGTCTTTTTAAAAGATGCAGCTCCCGGCAAGAGCCTTCCCTTAGTAGACACAATCGGATCCTTTATACGTGCAAGCTTGCACAGCTTTTTAAGACCTTCTCTAACTGTCCACGAAGCGGTGGTAAATTTCCCTCCTAATAAGGTTAATATACCCGCATCAAACACCCACTTATGCTTTCTTGAAAGGGCATCTGTTGGCGCAGATCTGTCCCTATTAGATAGTACAGGAAGCACTCTTACACCTGCAAAACAGTAGTGAACTGTATCTCTATTAAGCCCAGCCGAAGGAAGATCCTTATCGAGGCGGGAGAGCAGCAGCTCTATTTCTTCTTTTATAGGCATAGGGTCATCCTCAAGAGAGACTATCTCTCTTTCTGTAGTCCCCACCAATGTACCGGCAAAGTGAGGCCATACAAAGTAATACCTTCCCTTCTTTTCGAGGGGCAGCAAAAGGGCAGAATGTTCCCATTTAACATCAAAGAGCAGATGGATCCCTTGGCTATACCTGACCCTCTCCTTAATCCACGTCACCCCTCCCATCTCGGCCACATCTCCAACCCAGGGACCCGCACAGTTCACAACGCTTCCCGTCTCAATATGCCCGGCACTGCCGGATATAGAATCTCTGAAGTATACATGGATTCTGCCGCTTTTAAGGGGTTTAATCTTTTCTATCCCGCAATAGTTTAGGCATAACGCTCCCTCCTGCCTAGCTGACAAAATATAGTCATGCACAAGGCGCACATCGTTCATTATTCCGTCATAAAACTGGAGGCTTCCCCTAAGCTCCATGCTATTGTCAGCAAACACGGCGTTTGCCGAATCAGAAGCTGGAAGCCATTTATGCTTTCTAAGTTTATCCCTATTAAAAAGATCATAGATAAATAAGCCGGCTTTAAGCTTTAAGCCGAACAGACGACTTCCTTTCCTTACAGGAATTAAAAAGGGATATGGCTTTACGAAGTGAGGAGCCGTTATAAAGAGATCTTCTCGCGCCTTTATACCCTGCAAAACCTGCCAGAGATCAAGGTGCTCAAGATACCTCAACCCCCCGTGCGCCATCTTGGAAGAACGGGACGAAGTAGCTCCTCCATAGTCGGCACGTTCCAGCAAGACCGTGTCAAACTCGTTCAGCGATGCCAATCTCGCAAATTGCGCTCCGTGTATCCCCCCTCCAACAACAAGAATTTCGCACTTTCTTTTCTTAATTAACTCCTCAAGAATCTCCTCTCTGGATTTGAAACTCTCAAGAAATTCATGCCGCATAGATTACGACCTACATAAGAAAACTTCTACCGGGATATCACTACCTTTGCCACCTGCCCCTTGCCGGCTATCTTCCACACTCCGGAAGGCACACTATAAAATATAATTGCCCCATTGCGAGTCTTCTTCCCGACACGCTCCCCCTTGAAGCCATCCACATTGCGTATAGAAAGCTTGTGACCGGCACCGTTCCTTACAAAAACCTTTATATCCGCTTTGTCAGATATCTTTGAAACAGCCCTGACCAAACCGCTCTGATCGATTACCTTAAGCAAACTATCAGCGGCAGCACTTGAAGAAACGATAAAAAGCAGGCTCAAAAATAATTTCTTCACCGTTCCTTTTCCAAAGACAAGATATACTCTATAAATTCGCGCGCAGCCCCATTCCCCGCAGACCGAGTTGCCACAAAATCACACACCCTTTTTACAGCGTCCATAGCTTCAGGGACAGTGCCACTAAGGCCTACAGCCTCAAGAAGGCTGATATCAGGCAGGTCATCTCCCATAAATGCGCACTGGCTTAAAGCAACGCCGTGCCTATGCGCTATATCTTTCATCACTTGGAGTTTGTCACTGACTTCAAAATAAGCCTCTTCAATGCCAAGCATCTTTGCTCTTTCTTTCGCAGACTCAAATCCGCTATATGTTATAAACGCAACAACATATCCGGCCTCTTTG
>RFKT01000197.1 GCA_003694225.1 Candidatus Dadabacteria bacterium | reverse complement strand
GAATAAATGAGCGATTGCATTTTCTCTCTCAGCAGAAACTACATTAAGAAAATTATCTTTATATTTTCCGCTTTTTTCTTCCTGCCCATTGTTAAGGCAGAAAACATAACTCCCATCAAGATTGGCGCTATTTTCATATTGTCAGGAGAGGGATCTGCTTGGGGCATAAATGCGCAACGTGGAACGATTCTCGCCGTTGAAGAGATCAATTCAAGTGGCGGAATTAGGGGTCGGCCTATCGAGGTGATTTATGAAGATGAGCCGGGAGGAAGCGCTGTAAAAGCGGTTGAAGCCTATCATAAACTTACAAAAATAGACAAAGTAAAATATATCCTTGGCCCAAGTTGGCAGGATGAAGTAATGGCCGTCGCTCCCCTCTCAAAACGAGACAAAGTAATAGTAGTTGGAGCCACATATATGCCGAATCCGCCTGAAAATATGTTTATGGTATGGATGGATGCGGAAATCGAGGCAGATCGCATTGTGGATTATGTAATCGATAGGTTTCATAAGGTTGCGGTTTTGAGTTCACAGCAAAGTTGGGAGTCGTTGGTTGCCAAACGCTTTAAGAAGAGCTTTGAATCAAGAGGAGGGAAAGTAGCGGCATTTTTTGAGCCATTGCCGAGCGCCACAGATGTAAAGGCTGAGGCCCTGAAGACTAAGGCGGCATCTCCGGATGCTATCTTTATCTCCAGTTACTTGCTATTTTCAAAGTATACAAGAGAGCTTAGAAGATTAGGGGTAAAGGCGCCTTTTTTTAGCCAAGAACTTGACCAAACTGCTGTCGATTCTTCCGGCAAAGCCGCTGAAGGCACTATATTTATACGCCCGGCACAACCAGATAATGACTTCCTCGAAAAATTCAGGAAGCGCTTCGGAACAGATCCGGATATTCCGGCAGCGCAAAGCTACGACGCCCTGTATGTCCTTGCTCGAGCCCTAAAAAGCGTGGGAGAAGATTACGGCAGACTGGTGGAACATTTTAAAAATTTCCCGGCATATAGAGGAGTATGTGGAACTTATAGGCTTCAAGGTGGAAAAACCATAACCGACACGGAGCTTATGGTTATAAAAAACGGCGCTATTAGAAAGCTTAAAATACTTAACTGAACCACCGCACCGCTTTGCAAGGTTTTGAATGCCCAAACCAAAATTGGCACCCTATGTCTTTTATCAGCAACTAATACAGAGCCTTTCCTTCTCTTACAAATGACTCAAAACCACTAATATCCTCTGAGGCAGCCTCAAGCCTTCTCACACCCTCCTTTAAGGTTTCAAGCGCTGATGCGCACGAAAGCCTAAGGTAATGCCTTCCCTCAGAGCCTATCCTGCCAAAAGATTTCCTATCCATCACGGCTACATGGTGCCGGTATAAGGCAAACATCTGAAAGAGGGTTGTAGGAGATGTGTGAGGCTTTATATCTTCCGGAAGCTCATCATAGAGCTTTATAGCTCCTATCTTTTCACACACACCTGAGACATTCGGAAAGAGATAAAAAGCGCCTCCCGGCTTTAAGCAGGTAATGCCATCTATTCTGTTAAGCATCTCTACTATAACATCCCTTCTCTCCTGAAATATTGAGACCATCTCGGCAATAGCTTCCTTTGCCTTTGGATTTTCATAAGCCTCTCTTGCCCCCTCCTGATTGTACGGTGGTACACATGAAAAATAATTTATATTGAGATTTTTGCATACATCTGCCTCTTCAACAGTGGGGAAAACAGCATATCCGAGCCTTCCTCCTGTCCACGCAAATGTCTTGGAAAATCCGCTTGAAATAATTGTCCTTTCAGCCATTCCATCAATGGAAGCAATTGAAAGGTGAGATTTTCCATCAAAAATTATATATTCATATATCTCGTCGCTATATACCCTTACATCATCGCTGCATCTTTCCAGTATCACTTTGGCTATTCCTTCAAGCTGCTCCTTAGTCGCAACTCCACCTGTTGGGTTTGAAGGAAAGTTAAGAAAGATCATCTTTGTCTTATTGGTAATAAGTTCAGCAAGCTGATCCCCTGTGAAAGAAAAGCCTTTCTCTTCATCTAAGTGAAGAGGCACCGGCACACCTCCTACATACCTTATAAATGACTCATAAATAGGAAAACCCGGACTTGGATAGATTATCTCATCGCCAGGATTGCAGTACATCTCCTGAGTAAAGCCTATAGATGGCTTGCCTCCGGGAAAGACCACTACCTGTTCCGGCGAAACGTCAATCTCCCGAGTCTCTGACACCTGACGCGCTATAGCATTTCTAAGCGGCAATATCCCTTTGGGGTCGCAGTAATGGGTGTTATTTGCATCGAGCTGACGCTTTACCTCCTCTTTGATAAATTCTGGAACGTTAAAGTCAGGCTCACCCAAGTTGAGCTTAACAACATCGTGCCCTTGAGCTTCAATACTCGCAATATGAGGGCCCACCTTAAAGGCGTTTTCCGTATCAATAGCAAACATCCTTTCAGCCAATAAGCTCATCTCCATTCCTCCAAAAGAAGTGACGGTAAAGTATAAAGCCAATTCTACTATTTTGAATAGGGCAACTTACCCCAATAATTCACCTTTTAAGTAAAAAAATCAAATGATTGCACATGGCCAGCAAAATCCACTGGTTTTAGCGCTTTTTTAATTAGATTTAGGGTGAAATCTTGTATAAAATATATAACTAGCCGCCATTACTTAAATAATAGTTGGAGGTCTCACCATGGGTGAGAAGGAAGCAAGCCGCTACATAGCAGAAAGGCATGTTTCAGTAACGGGTGTGCCTCCAACACTTACACAGCAAGCCTCGACTAAGATTATCCACCTCTCTCACACTAAATCATCTATACTTTCAGAAATCGCAGATATTGCAGGAAGAGAATTCTTTATTGCCTTAGCCACTAAGCTTACGGAGATAGATGGTATTGATTATGCTTTTATTGCAAAGGAATACCTAGATCGAAAAGGTATGTTTGAAACAATCGCCTTCGTTC
>RFKT01000196.1 GCA_003694225.1 Candidatus Dadabacteria bacterium | reverse complement strand
GGTCAGAGCAGATCGCCTTAAAATAGAGGGTTCCGTCATTTGTGGTAGTTTTATTCTTCTTCTTTTTCTTTTTCTTTTTTCTCTTCCACCGCTTTACATTTTCAACATTTAGAGACAGAGAGGAAGCCCCAGAGCCTGTATATATGGTGGTTAAATTCTCAGACATAGACGAGTCTTGAGCCCCATAAAGGGTTACAGAGGTGCAGTTCTCTGTGCCAGAGATGGAAAAGATAACATTCTTTTTGTTCTCAACAGAGATTGAAAGTGAAGGGCTTGCTGTAATTCCATCAGTGTCAACACTTACTGCAGAGCCGGTTGGAGAAGGATAGGAATAAGCGGGAGTGGATGCTCCTGACTGACGTGTTACAGAGTAAGTGCAGGAAGTGGAATTTCCAGCGGTGTCAGTTGCCTTTATCTTTACCGTGTGAGAACCGTACGAAATCGACGAAGCGTCTTTAAAGACCTGAAATCCCGGATAGTTCGCCTCTGCATAGTTCGGATAAGCTGTTGCCGCCTCATAGTTAAATGTATTAGGTGTAATAGATGTAAAATAAGCCCCGTCAACAAACACCTCTATGGCTGCAAGCCTTGTTTCATCAAGGGCGTATCCGGCTAGCTCCAACTGGCTGTCAAATTCATAACCGTCACCCGGGCGATCACAGTTTAGAATAGGAGGTGTGCTGTCCGGAGTAAGAGAGTGATCTATATTTATCCGCCCCGGAGCTACATAGGAAAGGGTATTTCCATTGCTGCTAGCCGTAGCATAGATATAATAGCGGCCTTCTGTAACTGATGAAGTATCCCAAATATACACATTTGTATTCCTTCCGGAAGGCATCGTGCCTATCAATGTCCCCCCAGAATCACTCTTTGTGGTGTTGTAATATAACTTTACCTCCTGAGAAAGGGATGCAGAGACTACTATTGCATAACTTGAAGGCGCCTCGTGATCTGTCCTTAAGGTTATCCAGTCAAATACAGACCAATAGTCGTTCTCTTCATTCTCGTTGAGATCGATTCGGAAATATTTAACAAGTCCACCATCATTGCCAGTGATGCTTGTCCAAGGGTTTGGAGATCCGTCAGGCAAGGGCGGCTCTACCTTTATCTCCGTCATCATATCGACACAGTAAGTCTGAGCCCCTCTTGTCATAACAATGTCATCACCATTTTGAAACGGCTCATTTTGGTCTCCCTGCCAAAGAATACGTGCCACAGAGTTATAGCCGGATGCTTCAGTATCATTCCACGCCCTAAAGCATACATTTACAAACTCTTCACTGTTAATCTCTCCATCATAGTTGATAGAGATATAGTTGGGATCTCCGTTTCCAGAGATATTCTTTGCATAGAAGAAATTCCCTATCTGTTCATCTCCAGCTTCATCCGTAAGAGAATTAAAAGGATATATATAAGCCTCAGAGACATTATATATTCCACTAAAGTCGTCTGAGCCGTTCATATTCCAAGCATTGCCTAGACGCGTCTGGGCATAGTCTCGCCCCCCTTGTTTGTCCGGCTGAAGGAGGCTTAGAGAAATTGAATTTACAGTTAGTGCGCCTGAAGCGGTAGTAGGTGTAGGCGTAGTCAAAGAGTTTACATAACCAGATCGATTAAAAGAGATAAAATCAAGCTTAAAAAAAGTTCCGGTAGAATCAGCATCACCAACAGGATCAATCCGCACAGCTGAGATATTTCCACTCCACCCATAAGTTGAACCCGGAGCAAAGTGAAGAATATTTGCTCCTTCTGTAACTGTAGTTGAATAATTTCCAACCAGTATTCCATTTTCATCAAAGAAAAAGATCTGGAAGAAATCGGAGGTTTTGCCAGTTGGAAAGGTATATTCAATGCCAACAGAGATATATGGATAGCTGTCAGCAGGTATAGTCTGCCCCTCCCGAATACCGAGATAAAAGCTCGGATCTGTGCCTGTAGTCGTAGCAGAGAAATATCCCCCACTTACAGTGGCACCGGAGAGCTGCGCCTGATAAATATCCAGCACATCAATGGAATCGCTCATATCAAATGGATTGAGGAGATACTGAGTAGCCCAATCATCAGAGAGAAACCCGTAGATATAATACGATGTCCCGGGAAAAAGCTTCTTTGTCGATAGAGATGCGCTTCCTGCTCCGGAAGCAGTCTCTCTGGTTATAACATCTGCGATTCCATTGGTTGGATCTGTGTCAGTATCAGCGTAAAGCCCCAAAAAGGAATCTGAACCGCTCGGGGTTGCCGTATAGTTTACCGTATACGACGGACAAGAGCCGTCTGCTGTAGTAAGCCTTACCCAATCAACCTGCATAGAGACATTGGCTTCATTGGCAGGCAAAAGCTCAAGCCCGGTAGGATTTCCATCTTGCCATCTATAACCTGTGCCTGTAGATGACGATATGGAAGCTGATGTCAGATCGATCCGATACGTATGCCACCCCTCATAGACATTAAATGTTGTTATGGCAGAGGTTGCGTAATCTTGAAACCACTTTAATTGGGCCACTGTGCTTTCACTTGCATACATCCGTATGGCAAAAACTGTATAGGTAGAGCTGTCAATAGGATGCTGCTCACCATATCTGGTTCCAACAGCAATGGAGCCCACGACTGTATACTGCAAAAAGGAAAGAAGCGGAGAAGTTGAGGATGTTGTAAAAGAGAGCTTTCCGTTTGAGTAAGCAACATTTGATATCTCTCTTGACTGAAGCGAAGGAATATCCTGAAGGATTCCAGTGGAATCTCCATCCATAGAGAGAGAATATCCCCACTCATTTAAGAAGTAATCATCACAATAGGCGACCGTATCGCCTCCAGACGGTGGAGTTGATATTGTAATATCGCAGTAAGCGGGCAGAGCCCAGCCCACAATGACAAATAAAACAAGCCTAAAAAGCTTCATACATCTATCTTCAAAAACAAGCTGTTCCGGCAAAAAATAAAGGCCTAGCGCACACCCCTGCTATAAAGAGATATCGGCCCTATATATTGAATTCCTTTATAAATCACACCCAATTAAATGGTAAGATACTTAAAATCACATTACAACAACCAAATTCCCCTATCTTATTGTACTAACTTATAAAACCCTATTGAGGATAGCCTCCATTCAGAACCAGCTTCAATATCCCTTATAACGACTAAAACCTGCGAAATTTTCTTAGCTAAAAGCCACGAAGGCATTGAGCCAAGGGGAACCAAAGCCCTGTCTCCTGAGAGAGAAAAGGAAAGGG
>RFKT01000195.1 GCA_003694225.1 Candidatus Dadabacteria bacterium | reverse complement strand
GGTTCATACTATGAGGTAAAGTATAAATCTAACTTAAGGGAAGATGAGGTGGCAAAGTATGCGAATTTTCAGAAATTAACAATGATAGTTCCCGATGTAATGGAGATAGCGGATATAAAAGAACTGTATTCAGAGATAAAATTTGAAAATTTATTTGAATTTTTAACCTCTGCAGTAGGCTAAGTGCGCTTGTCCAAAAGGAGCCCCGCACCTTTAAGCCATACTTAGTTGACCATGAAAAACACAAAAACTTGCCTAGATTGCTGCACTTTCAGGCTAAAAAGGAATATGGGATTTTGCAGGGTTTTGATGCCATTCTGTTTGAAATGAAATGACCTTTTCAGGGTCGACTACTTAAGGTGCGGGATATTATGGAGCAGAGGCAAAAAGGGCATTCACCTGATTTGCTGCCTAACGCTTTGAATTTATAGCTTAATTTCCGCGGCTAATAGGTAACTTTGATTTTGGCGGAAGAGCTGTGGCCGAGATCATCCCTAGCAGTTAGATAAATATCCCCGACTTCGCTCTGCCAAGCAAAAGGCTCCGAAGGTTTTGACGATCCAAGAAATTTTCCATTTAAAAACCAATAGATCCTCTTAGCTTCCGCCGGGGCCGAGGCTTTAAGATCAATAAAAGAGCTCTTGCCAAGAGGAATAATAAATTTGCTTCCATTAAGGGGATATATAATCTTCATGTCCTCAGCGCTTCCCGTATCAAGGTTATTGCATCCAGCCATAAAAGGAGGGGGAGAATTAAGAGTTAAATTGGCCGCACTAAAGACTTGAGCAATCTCTGACGGCCAAAACTCATAAACTCGCCTTATTAACCTGCTTGAACCAGCGCCGTGACTAACTTTTAGAAGAGAGGTATTAAAGGTATTTCGACAAACTCTCAATCCACTGGCTTCAGAGATTAAAACCTCGCGATGGATACGGCACGGCGCAATAGGCGATACGCCAGCAATAAAGAGGCTTTTTCGTCGGTGCGGGCAGTAGGGAGATGGAAGGGCACCTGATAAAGAGCATACATCTACAGAAATAACATCCGGAGGCCTCTTGTAATTCACACTCTTTAAAAGATTGCTCCCTTTAAGCGCATCTATAATCTTAAATAATAAAGGTCCAGCCAACGTCCGTCCAACTAAGTTGCTATTAGAGCGTGGCATAAAATCACCAAGCCATACTCCAATTACATATTGCCCAACTATACCAATACTCCACGCATCTCTTAAGGAAAACGACGTGCCGGTTTTCCATGCAACTCTTTTATTTCGCTTATTAATGAATTTACTTAATCCATATACATCAGGATTGTCTAAAAGCATATCGTAAACGATATAGGCCGACTGGGGAGTTAAGATGTGTTTTCCCCCACTAAGCTTTTCTCCCTTTAGAAAACGAAGATCTTTAGAGACTCCTGAATTTACCAAAGAGGCATAAAGCTTAATAAGCTCCCTCATCGTTACCTCTCCACCTCCAAGCGCTAAAGATAAACCGTAATATTTCTCATCATGGCTAAGATTGATTCCCGCCTTTTTAAGAAAAACGTAAAGGGAAGGATTGAGCTTATTGGCAAGCTCTACAGCTGGAAGATTACGGCTATTGATGAGAGCAGAGCGGGCAGAGAGCGCTCCTAAAAAGGATCTGTCATAGTTCTGGGGATTGTAGCCAATAAAGCGGTGAGGAACATCTCTTAAGATAGAATCAGGCAAAATCAATCCTTGCTCAAGCGCCAAAGCATAAATAAATGGCTTTAAGGTAGACCCTGGAGAACGCTTTATGTTACTGCCATCAATTTGACCTGAGATTGTGCTATTAAAAAAATCACCAGAACCAATTAATCCCTCAACGTTCATATTTTGATGATTAACAACGATAACGGCGGCGTTTTTTACTCCAGTGTCGCTTATATCTCTTAAATAGCTAAATGTACTGGCTTCAATTACCTTTTGAATAGATAAATCGAGAGTTGTAATGAGATTGCCAGTTGGATGGCGTTTCTTTAAGATACTGTCAGTAAAGTGCGGAGCTAAAAAAGGCAATGAAGATCTGTCATATATCTCTAAGCCAACATCTGCCATAGTTATCTTGTCTCTATCTTGGGGATGCCTCTTTAGCCATATTTCACTAAGTCTTGTACGCGCTTCGATTAATAGAGGATTTCTCTTATCAGTCGGCCGAATAGGCCTCCTTTTAACCGGATTTTGCGGCAAAACCGCAAGAGTTAGCGCTTCACTTAGGTTAATATTCTTAGCGTGCTTTTTAAAATATACAATCGAGGCGGCTTCTATACCGTATATATTCCCCCCGTATGGAGCTAAGGTAAGATAAGCAGAGAGTATTTGATCTTTGGAATAAAATGCCTCAATCCATAATGCTGTGCATATCTGCAGTATCTTTCCCCAAACGCTTCTTGTATTAATGCCATACCGTAGGCGCGCCACCTGCATCGTTATTGTAGATCCTCCTATGATCCTATCCTTTGTAATATAGGTAGAGACGAATGCCCTTAAAAGTGAAAATAAATTTACACCTGGATGTAGAAAAAAATACCTATCTTCATATAAAAGGGTTGCCTCCTTAATGTACGGTGAAACTTTGCTAAGTTTAATGGGCAGTCTAAATGCACCATCTTTGGCAAGTGAAAGTCGTAAAAGCCTGCCTCTTACATCATATAAGGCCGTTGAGTATGAAAGACCCTCTGTTAGAGGAGCAGGCTTGTAGCAGAGAAGCCCTAAAAGGGCGATACTTAACAGTATGAGATATCTTTTGTTCATTTAATTTCAATAACGCCGGATACTCCAGTATCTCCCCAAGTGTTTAATTGGTACATAGAACCAGCATGAACAGCAGGAAGAGTAAAAACTCCGCGCCCGATTGGGTGAAGTTTATATTCAAAGGTTGATGAGTGCGTTCTTACAGTTGCATAAATTATAAGTCTGTCTTCGCGCACATCATAATAATCAACCTCTAACGAATTGTATCCGTTGGTTGAGTCAGGTACGATCTCAAAACCTGCAGGAATAAGATCAACTATCGCGACATTGCCTATGTCGTGACCTGTTTCGCTGCGCAATCTCAACGTTACACGAACGTCTTCACCGAGCTTTGCCTCTTTAATCTTTTCACCATTGCTGTTGGTGTAGCTTCTAGTTACAGCAATTCCATGAAAGGCCGGCTTACTAGGTGGCGGAGCCGGGAATCCAGAATAGGCAAGTGAATAAAAGAGCTCTTTGTCAGTATCAGTTGAGAGTTTAATAGTGTTTGTGCCATGAGGAAGTGAAAGTTTGTTCATCAAAGTACTTGTTATAGTTTTTGTAGAGATAATCTGATTATCATTTAGAAACTGTCTCTTATACACATCTCGAGCC
>RFKT01000194.1 GCA_003694225.1 Candidatus Dadabacteria bacterium | reverse complement strand
TGGTGATCTTTGTTGGTTTTGCCGCTGTTCCTTTAGCGTGTTATATGGGGGTGCTTTCGCCTCCTCATCCGTAACACTATTAAGAATATGAAGAGTAAAGGGTTAAAGATTTTTTCCCAAACTAATTAAAAAGGATAAAGAGTTATGGAACTAGATCCAAAGATTCCTGAAGGACCGATTGAAAAGAAGTGGGACACCCATAAGTTTAACCTTAAGCTTGTAAACCCTGCCAATAAGAGGAAGTATACCATAATAGTTGTTGGCACTGGGCTGGCAGGTGGTTCTGCAGCAGCAACCCTGGGAGAGCTTGGATACAATGTTAAGGCGTTCTGCTTTCAGGATAGCGCTAGGCGCGCTCACAGCATAGCCGCTCAAGGGGGGATAAATGCAGCGAAGAACTATCCAAATGACGGAGACAGCGTCTTTAGGCTCTTTTATGACACGATAAAGGGCGGAGACTTCCGCGCAAGAGAGGCAAATGTCTACAGGCTTGCCCAGCTAAGTGTAAATATAATTGATCAGTGTGTGGCTCAAGGGGTTCCCTTTGCAAGGGAGTATGGCGGTCTTCTTGACAATAGATCCTTTGGTGGAGCGCAGGTTTCAAGGACATTTTATGCCAGAGGCCAGACCGGTCAGCAGCTCCTTTTAGGATGTTATCAGGCTCTGAGCAGGCAGGTGGCTCGTGGAAAGGTAAGGCTCTATCCCAGAACGGAGATGCTTGACCTCGTAGTCATAGATGGTAGGGCTAGGGGTATCGTGGTAAGGGATCTTGTAACAGGAAAGATTTCATCTCATGCTGCAGACGCCGTTATCCTTGCAACTGGCGGATATGGAAATATATTCTATCTCTCGACAAACGCAAAAGGAAGCAATATTACCGCAACTTACAGGGCATACAAAAAGGGTGCAGGGTTTGCAAATCCGTGCTTCACCCAGATACATCCCACATGCATACCTGTCTCGGGATCTTATCAGTCAAAGTTAACGCTTATGAGTGAGTCTCTCCGAAATGACGGGCGGATCTGGGTGCCGAAAAAAAAGGGAGACACCCGTCATCCAAACGATATTCCCGAAGAAGAGAGGGACTATTACCTTGAAAGGCGGTATCCGAGCTTTGGAAACCTTGTGCCGCGGGATGTCGCCTCAAGGGCGGCAAAGGAGCGGTGCGATGCGGGCTACGGTGTTGGGCCTGGGGGGCTTGGCGTGTATCTCGACTTTGCTGACGCGATAAAAAGAGATGGAAGGGATGTTATAGAGGCAAAATACGGAAATCTCTTTGAGATGTACGAAAGGATTACGGCAGAAAATCCCTATGAAGTTCCTATGCGCATCTATCCTGCGGTTCACTATACAATGGGGGGGCTATGGGTGGACTATAACCTTATGAGCACTATACCGGGGCTCTTTGTGCTGGGAGAGGCCAACTTTTCAGACCACGGAGCAAATAGGCTTGGGGCTAGCGCCCTTATGCAGGGGCTAGCAGACGGTTATTTTATCATCTCCTATACAATTAGTGACTTTCTTGCAAGCCATCCCCCTGATGGAACAGATGAAACTCACCCGTGCTTTAAGGATTGTGAAGATGATGTCATAAAAAGAATAGAGAAGCTCTTGGGCATAAATGGGACGAAGCCTCCGGATTATTTCCATAGAAAGCTTGGGAAGGTACTTTGGGATAAATGCGGCATGTCTAGGAACAGGGAGGGTCTTCAGGAAGCGCTAAGTGAGATTCCCAAAATAAGGGAGGAGTTTTATAGAGATCTCTCATGCCCAGGCACAGGAGAGGAGCTTAACCAGACCCTTGAAAAAGCTGGAAGGGTTGCGGATTTTCTCGAGTTTGCAGAGGTAATGTGCCTAGACGCTCTAAAAAGAGAGGAGTCGTGCGGCTGCCATCTAAGGGAGGAGTATCAAACAGAAGAGGGAGAGGCAAAGAGAAACGATGAAGAGTTCTGCTATGGAGCCGTATGGGAGTATCAGGGCGAAGGGCGTGAGCCCAAGATGCATAAAGAGCCTTTTGAGTTTGAGTATGTTAAATTAACCCAAAGGAGTTATAAGTAGCTATGAAGCTTACACTTTTTATATGGAGACAGGCATCCCCGCAAGCCCGCGGAAGGTTTGAGCGGTATGATATGGACGGTGTAAATGAAGAGATGTCGTTTTTGGAGATGCTTGATGTCCTAAATGAAAGGCTTGTAGAGCAGGGAAAAGACCCTGTAGCCTTTGACCACGACTGTAGAGAGGGAATCTGTGGCATGTGTGGGGTGGTTATAAATGGGAGGCCACACGGGCCGAGACCGCTTACAACTACCTGTCAACTCCATATGAGGGAGTTTAACGATGGAGACGTTTTATACATTGAGCCGTGGAGGGCTGGAGCTTTTCCGGTTATAAAGGATCTTATAGTAGATAGGAGCGCCTTGGATAGGGTTATCGAGGCTGGTGGCTATATCTCTGTAAATACCGGCTCAGCCCCTGATGCGCACTCAATCCCTGTAAACAAAGATGCAGCGGATGCCGCTTTTGATGCGGCTGCTTGTATCGGATGCGGCGCCTGTGTTGCGGCGTGTCCGAACGGATCTGCAAGCCTTTTTGTGGCTGCAAAGCTCTCTCATTTGGGGCTTTTGCCTCAGGGACAACCTGAAAGGTTTCGAAGGACTTTGAATATGGTGCAGGCTATGGATGAAAAAGGCTTTGGATACTGCACCAACTTTGGAGAGTGCCAAGAGGCGTGCCCCAAAGGGATATCAATATCTTTTATAGCAGGAATGAACCGTGATTTTCTAAAAGCGCCGTTTCTCTCTAAGGAAAATAAAAGCAAAAAAATGGCTCCTCAGTAATACGCCTATTTGGTACCCTCTTACTTCACTAGAATTTAAGTTCTAGTGAAGTAGGGGGCTATGAAATCTCCAAAACGCCTCTCTCTATCTCCACCTCAACCTCCTTCCCGTAGCAAAGCCCCTCAATATAGGGAGCGATAATCTCCAAGGTTGAGCTATCCTTAAAGTGTTTTACCTTGGTTTCTGGATGGGGATAGTATAAAAGCGCATTATAGCGGCTCCCCTCTACAACAATAGAGCAAGGAGAAAGAGAAAAGTTCTCCGGCGGATGCTCATCGCACCACCGTATCCCTTTAAAGGTATAGAGCGGATCTCTTACCTTAAAGGCATAAGGCTTAATCGAAACGTTAATAGTAGCCAAATAAAAACCCGTAAGGTCAAGCCCTCTTTGCAGAAACTTCGGAGCTTGAAGCTCGATTGTCCCGCCAGGAAACGGATTGTCCGGCGCTTTGCCGGAAGCAACCCTGCTTCCCTCTATAACCTTTCCCTTTATTGTAACTATGTCTCTCCCACACAAAGAGGGGGTTTTATCTTTATTTTCCACTCCCTACTCTCCTCTATCTTTACCTGTCCTCATAGGACACCAAAATTCCATCTATCTTAACATATTAAATTCACAGGTAAACTTTTTGGGCGCTCTACTTTCTCTGCTATAATTTTGTCTAAGAGAGAATACCTAAAAATATGCGGGATTTTGCTTTATCGTGCCCCCTCTGACAAGATGGTTTTTTGATTAGGGCTGCCATCTCTCATATTATTAGAAGAGTGTTTTGAAATGTAAGGAGATATTGGGAGGCGTTATGACAGAGCAGCTAAACCTTCATTCTCAACCAACAGTCTTACAATCTTCACCCATTACCCTTCCTCCCAGACCAACTGAAAAACGGGATCTCCTTATTTCGGTGATACGCTCTCTTAGAGAGAACACAGAGCTTAGAGAATCAATGAAAAATACCCTTAGATGGGAAAGGTTTTTCCTTGAAGACTCTGTGGATCTCACTGAAGATATGCAGGGACTTGGACACGCAATCAACACATACAGAACCACAGTTAGAGCCACAGAAAAAGAATATATAGAGGGCCTCTTTGATACAGAACAGGTAGCAGAACTCAGAATCGCTGCAATTATCCATGACATAGGAGAAATCGGGGTTGGAGATATTACCTACTCTTTAAAAAACGCAACCCATGAAAGTATGGAAAAGGAATACTTTAAAAGCCATATAGAGAGGCTCTTTCCGGATCTCTCTGATGCCCAAAGGAAGGATCTTTTAAGGATATATCTCGATATAGCTCAGGGAGATAGAGAAAAAGATCCCCAAGCGAGATACTTCTCTATGATAGAACGGATTGGCTACCTAGAGACTGCTGTCGATCTTTTTCGCAAAAAACCCTCAGATATTGACTGGAGAAATATAGTTGGAAATGTCCTATTTAATCAGGGAAAGCATTTTGATTACTTGGTCGATGATTACAGGGCGGCAAGAGAGGCTATCCGAAGCATGAAAGAGGATATAGAAAAGATGCTTAAATTTGTGGAAAGAAATATGGAACACCTTGAAGACTCCCCTGATGTTGGCCTCTGGAGGAGCATTTTAGAAAAGTGCCCCTAAAAATTAGGATCCAATACCTTATATAACCCCCTTATATC
>RFKT01000193.1 GCA_003694225.1 Candidatus Dadabacteria bacterium | reverse complement strand
GTAATATATCTTATAGGAGCATTTCCTACAGGCTATACCGTCGCTAAGCTATTTGGAGTCGATATCACAGAGAAAGGAAGCGGCAATGTGGGCGCCACAAATGTAGCGCGCACAGCGGGGAAGCTTCCGGGCGCAGTTACCCTTGCAGGAGACATACTTAAGGGAATTATAGCCTGTTTTGTCGGTGAACGCTTGTTTAACCTCGGCTGTTATGCGGGTTTTGCCGCAACAGTAGCCGTTATGGGACACTGTTTCTCACTGCCTCCTATCTTAAAGGGTGGAAAGGGAGTAGCAACAGCATTCGGGACAGCCCTTTACTTTGCTCCTTATGCGGCAATATCAGCATGTGTTTTCTTCGCCGCAATCTTTTGCGCCCGAAGGCAGGTCTCCCTTTCCTCACTTGGAGCAGCGTTTGTCCTACCTCTTTTTTTAGCTATCATGCCCAGCTATTCATGGCTTGTGCTTCCCTTCTCTATTATTACCATTGTTGTTATATATAGACATAAGGAAAATATCGTGAGGCTTGCCCAAAAAAGGGAAGAGCCCTTTTCTTTTTGCAATGGGAGCTAACAAGGAGAGCTAAAAATCACATGTCCTCAAAGATTCCGGGATCTTTGCTTCTTTTATCGGCGATCTTACTTTGGAGCAGCTTCCCGGTAAATGCAGATACGCCTCCTTCGGATAAAGAGATCACCCAAAAAACCGGAAGAGAAGAGATTATTGAAAAAGGAGAGGAAGCAGCAAAAAGGCTTATCCACGCACTAAAAGCGCACCTTACAAAAGCTATTAAAAGCAAAGGCGTTGTCTCGGCGGTAAAATACTGCTCTTTAGCGGCGGAAGGGCTTTCAGGAAGTGTAAATGATACCCTCAAAAAAGACGGCGTTAATGTAAAGAGAGTTAGCGACCGCTTTAGAAACCCTGCAAATAAGCCTGACAGAACAGATCTAGTTGCAATAAGGTATTTTAGAGACTCCCTTAAAAGAGACTCATATCTGCCTCCCTATTATATTACTAAGCAAGGGGCTCAAACCCGATACTATAAGCCTATAAGAATCGGCAAGTTATGCCTTAAGTGCCACGGAACAGAGAAAGACATTCCAAAAGCGGTTGCAAAATATCTTAGAGAACATTATCCAGAAGACAGAGCTACAGGTTATAAAGAGGGGGATTTGCGGGGTGTTATAAGAGTAACCCTTAACTCAAACTAAGGCTAAACGGCAATAGGAAACACCCTTACCATTTCGCGCCTAAAACGCCTATATACTTTCATCATTAATAGTCGGCCATTTGACTTGTTGTCTTAGATACAGTATAGGTTATCTTCAGGTACTACGGTACATTCAACCGGCTTTTTAGCTCTCAAAGCGGTTCTTTTGGTGGTTCAGTTGCCTTATATCTTTTCTTAACCGGTTCCGGGGGAAGCTAGTCTTCTAGTGGGGGAATCCTGTTGACATTTGCTTTAACTTCACTAGGAGGCATTATGGATGTGCGAAAGTTTGTACTCTCAGTTTCCTCTGCAATTTTTCTAAGCACTGTTTTAATTTTTGCCTTAAGCATAGCGCTATCTCCCTTTATTTCCTTTGCGCAAGAGACCCATAAAGTTTGCGATAATTTTAGCTGCGTAGAGGTTCAAGGGAAAGGTGTTTCCCAATGCAACACTGATGCAGACTGTGATACAGAATGCACCGTAGACAACAAACCTACAGGTACGTTATATGAGGGAGACAAATGCGGGGCATGTACAGGACAACAAGGAGCTTGTTATGGGAAAAAGGTTGGTGCTAGGTGCACACTTAAAGTTGGAAATGGGAATACCAAAGTCAAGGGAAAGTGTGTAGCCAGCAACTTTTGTAGTTCTATGCCTAACTACTCAGGAGCGTGTGGCATGCAATGCGCCTGCGATCTTAAGCCCGATAAAATGCTTCCTTCCTTAATGCAAGATATAGATGAGGCTATGGGACTCTTTGATTAGATGTAAAGATCTTAATTTGTATGGAGACTAAGCATATGGCCAAAATAAAACACACCTTGCAAGTTATGCAAATTTTATTCTTCACCTTGCCCTTTATATGCCTTGCACAGGTTAGAGAGCTTCCGGACAACAGAGTTGCGCACCTTGAATGTGTCAATTACCTCTGTCAGGTTGTAAATACGCCGGGGCCCAATAAATGCCTAGAAGATTCTCAGTGTGGTAGGAGAAGATGCGAAAACTATGCGTGCAAAGCAGGTCCGGGAGCGGGTGAACTTACCACTTGTACTGAAGATGCTCACTGTGACACGGAGTGTCAGGAAGATGGCCAAGGAACGGGGATATTATACGGCCAATTTGACTGCGGACCGTGCACGGGGGGAGCATGCTCAGGAAAACAACACGGCTCTCCGTGTAAACTAGATACAGGAGGAAAGAAGATTGTAGGCACATGCGTGGCAGATACTATATGCTCAAGCTCAAGCTACGGCGGTTTTTATGCCGGAGCGTGCGGTATGCGGTGCTTATGCACAGTGGGAAGTTTAAATGCTTACTCTGGCTTTGATAATTTCTAAATAGGAGGACAAGATGAGGAAGGTTTATTTATTCCTTTGCATTTTCTTTGTATTGGGAATCCTTATGCCGTTGGAATCCCTTTACTGTGCAGACCGCAATATATGCACCAGCCACCACGAATGTGTACCGAAGAAAAATAATCAGATAGAGCAATGCATTACAGATAATGATTGTGACACCGAGTGCGCAGTAAACGGAGCTGGAACCGGGATGTTATACCCAGGAGATGTCTGCGGAGAGTGTACTGTGGATAGCTGTAGAGGTAAAACTATGGGCTCAATATGCGAACTTGAGCCGGGAGCTATTCCTGAGGGGTATCCCTCTGGCATTAAGGGAAGGTGCGAAGCTACAGAGTTTTGCAGCAAACCAAAGGATCCTCAAGTTTATACTGGAGCTTGTGGGCTGAGTTGCTCATGCAAAATTCCTAAGCAAAAAAACCTTCAAAGCGCATATTAAAAGGAGAGGAGCATAACTTATATATGTTTGAACGGATAAAAGAATCTATCACTAAAAAGCCTGCAGCCTCTATGGGACTTGCTGCTGCAGCTTTGACACTTGGCGCCCTCTTTGGCCTCCGTTCAGATAAAGCGGATGCTCACGGTGAAAGCCCCCTCCCTCCGCAAAGTGAAACCTCTCTGGATAGCCCCCCTACCCCAGTGAATCTGGCTGAGGAAACTATTCCAAATGGCTTGAGAAGAGAAGAGATCACATCCGCCACTTTAAGCAGAATAGACCTTGAGGTAAAGATAACGCCTTCTATAACATATCCTGTTATATACAAAGTTATAATAGAAAACTGTGGAGCTGAAACGCCGCACTTTGAAGCAACAAAAAGGGCAATCTCCAACGACAAGCCTCCTTCTTTTTCCCTGCCAGGACCGGGAAGGTATAGAGTTAAGGTTGAAGCGGTAGGTTGGAAGGCTGTCGATGCTCTTGTAGATATCTCAAGGAAGACACACACGTTAGAAATTCCCATAGAACCGATTTATTCATTTTCTGGCTCAGTCATCGATGCAATTACAGGAAAGCCCCTTACATCATATACTGTTACGCCAGTTGCAGTTATAAGCGGCCAAACCTTTGGAG
>RFKT01000192.1 GCA_003694225.1 Candidatus Dadabacteria bacterium | reverse complement strand
GCATAGGGGAGTGTCCCCAGAAAAAAAGCTCTTTTCTCCCAAGCCAAGTAACAGCCAAAAACAGTAAAGCCCACGGCAAAAACGCCACATGTGCCTCTGCAAGCCTCCTTACCGGAGGCGACCACTTGGCATGGACAACCTGAAAGATCACAGCAACCATAACTCCGCCAAAGGCTATGCCCATCCAAAATATGAGAGCAGAATAATAGGCTCCCCAAACGATAGAACCGGGAAAAACAATGGTGCCAAGGGCTAAAGACGCTATCCCCACTGCTATGCACGCCCAAAAGCATTTCTTTACTGCAGGCGAACAGCGGAACGGCCCACCTTCACAAACCTTATCGATATCAATCCTAAGCGGTTCTACATGTGACATAGCAATTTATTCTCCGTTCTTCCTCTTTTGCGCAGCTTCTCTCTGCACCTTCCTTAAGTATGAAACGATATCCCAAGCCTCATCCGCAGAAAGCTTCCAGCCAATCTTTGGCATGATCGCCAAGCCTCCGTGATTGATGGTGGCAAAAAAGAAGCCTTCCGGCTTTGAGGAGTAGTACTCATTGGAGAGATCCGGACCCGGCATTCGAGCCCGCCTTGCGGATCCCCCAGGCTTATATCCGTTTGTGGTAAACTCTCCGTGACAACTTTTGCAATGAACGGTATAAAGCCTCTTTCCATAAATAGCGGAATATGGCTCATCTGCCCGGGGATTTTTCGCAGAGAGGAGTTTTTCCTTAGAAGGAATCGCAAGTTTAAGCGAACCCATAGGGACGCTACCTTCAGGAATCTCCCTTGCCACTGTGCCGGGCCTTAAGGCAGACATATTTACCATATCATCATTAAATGGAAGCCCAAAAGCCGCAACTCCCCATAAGACAAACACCGCCGACAAAATACACGTGCTCTTAGATGAATATCTTCCCATCAAAGCCCCTCCCTGACTTCAACCTCATCAGCGCCGCACTCAGACAAAATCTTTGATATGGCCTCCTCCTTGCCGTCTTCAGCGCCAACAGCGATGCCAAACTTATCATCTGTAAAGCGCGGGTCATATCCGACCTTCCTTAATATGTCAGGCAAACGACAAAAATGCAGGATCCCTAAGAATGTAGCAAGTGCAGAGATTAAGATCGTACATTCATAGCCTATAACCACAAATGCCGGCACTGATACAATAGCCTTTGCGCTTACCCTTAGCGGCCAATCAAGGGAGCACCAGATAGCAAGGGCAAACCCCCCTATACATCCCAAAATGCCGCCGAAAAGGGTAAAGAGACGGACAGAGCTTGCCTGAGGCATTGTGTTTTCTTCAATCACAGGATGCGCCATAGGAGAAAACACACGGTAGTCAAGCCCCTCCTTCTTTGCCTTGCGGATGGCGCGCACAAGGTCATCCATGTATGAAAACACCCCAACTATTACCTTGCTTCCTCTCATAGCTCTCTTACCTCTATTTAATGGGCTTCTAAAGCACCCTCCTCTCTTACGGGAGGAGGCATAATCTCCTTTATCTCAGAGATAGCCACAGCGGGAAAGAACTTTATAAAAAGGAGCATGAACATGCTGAACCACCCGAATGCCCCTACTGTAATGCCAGTTTCCACCCACGAAAAGTTATAATTTCCCCAAGCAGCCGGAACAAACTCCCTCGAAAGCGAGGTAAAGATAATGTTAAATCTCTCAAGCCACATTCCAACGTTAATCACAAGTGATATAGCAAAGAGATATCCGATATTTCTGCGAAGCTTTTTAATCCACAGGGTCAGGGGAGCAACACAGTTGCAAAACACCATCCCCCAAAACGCGAGCTTAAAATCGCCAAACGGCCTAAACCAAAACTGATATCGCTCAAATGGGTTGTTGCTAAACCACGCTATGTAAAACTCAGTAATATAGGAATAGGTCACTATTCCACTTGTAAGCAATATAAGCTTTACCATCCCCTCAAAGTGAAACGGAGTAATTAGCTCTTCAAGTCCGAACACCTTCCTTAGCGGAATGATTAAGGTAAGCACCATAGCCACGCCGGAGAATATGGCTCCGGCAACAAAATAAGGGGGAAAGATTGTCGCATGCCATCCCGGAACATTACCCATAGCAAAATCCCACGAAACTACACTGTGCACTGACACTACCAACGGAGTTGCAAGTCCGGCAAAAAAGAGATAGGCGCTCATATAGTGCTTCCACTGAGAGTGATTGCCTGTCCACCCTAAACTTGTAATTGAGTAGAGCAGTTTTCTGAAGAAAGTCTTTGCCTTATCCCGCGCTGCAGCAATATCCGGAATAAGCCCTACATAAAAGAATGTTGCAGAAACTGTAAGATATGTAGAGACAGCAAAAACATCCCAAAGAAGTGGGGATCTGAAGTTAGGCCACAGGGCCCTTTCATTCGGATATGGCAAAAGCCAATATGCAAACCACGGCCGGCCTACATGAATAAGGGGAAAGAGCCCCGCTGTAAGCACGGCAAAAACTGTCATTGCCTCCGCAAGCCGGTAAATAGGCATACGGAACTTAGCTCTAAAAAGAAAAAGGATTGCTGATATAAGGGTGCCTGAATGGGCAATACCTACCCAGAAGACAAAATTAGTAATGTAGACTCCCCACGCTATAGGCTGGTTTATGCCTGCCCTTTGCATGCCATCAAGCACCTGACGGGTAAAGCTGGCGGCTCCCCAGCAAACAGCAGAGATAGCAAGGAAAAAGAGGCAGTACCACCCAAAGGTAGGGGGTTTAAGCATATTTAAGACTAAATCATTTACCCGGGAATAAGTAACCCCCTCCTTAAGCCCTATATCCCCATGCGTTTCGCTCATAGTTCACACTTCCTTATACTTTATGTTCTCCAAGTAAGTCACTGAAGGTTTGGTATTTACATAATGATCCAATACCTTGTAAGCCCTCTTGTCCTTTGAAAGTTTAGCTACTTGGCTATCCTTGTCGTTTATATCGCCAAATGTAATTGCCTTTGTAGGACAGCTTTGCATACAGGCAGGCTGGACCTCGCCGTCTTTTACCTTTCTCCCCTGATCCTTAGCCCTGTCTTTTGCTTCTACTATACGTTGAACACAAAATGTGCATTTCTCCATTACCCCAACGCTTCTGGGCGTTACATCAGGGTTCAGCTGCCAATTTAAAGGCTCTGGAAAAACCACCTCAGCCCAATTGTAGTGGCGCACCTTGTAGGTACAGTTATTGGAACAGTATCTGGTGCCTACACACCTGTTATAAACCATAACATTAAGCCCTTCTTCGTTGTGATACGTTGCATATACGGGGCATACAGGCTCACACGGAGCATTGTCGCACTGCTGGCACATCATAGGCATCATAGAAACTTGAGGATTTTCTTCATCTCCATCAAAGTACCGGTCAATCCTTAACCACGCCATCTCCCGCCCTTGGCTTACAAGCCTTTTGCCGACAACAGAGATATTATTCTCAGCAAAACACGACACTATGCATGCAGAGCATCCGGTACAGGAAGCCAAGTCAATAGTCATGGCCCATTTATAGAGGGGATGCTCTCTCTGCTCGTACATCTCCTTTGGCTTTTCATGCTCTTTTCCATGATTGTCATGATGCGAAAATCCCGACTCCTTAATGCGTACATCTGAAGCGTGATGAAAAGCGTCCTCCTCCACATACGATGTCCTTGCAAGCCCCCTTCCGAGCTGAGAGTCGCTTCCCTGAAGCTTTACAAGATCACCTGCTACCCTCGAACGAATCAGGGAGGCCTTAGTAGTCAGAAGCGCCGAAAGGCATGCTTTTTTTGCTTTTGATGAATCCAGAAGCTCCTTAACATTTCCGCCTATATTTTCGGCAAATCTCCCATATCGCCTATGGCCGTAGCCTATAGGCACAGCCACTATACCTTTGTGGACATACGGGGTAATATATACATTTAAGTTAAGCTCGCCAAAGTAATTCCTAATTGTAACTCTATCTCCCTCTGAAAGCCCATTTTTAGCGGCAGTCTCTGGATGTATCTCTGCCCATGCATCCCAACTTACCTGTGAGAGTGGATCAGGCACTTCGGTAAGCCAAGGCCTATTTGCAAATCTCCCTTCTGAGCTTCTTACCGTAGCAAAGGGATAGACCACTACATCGCCGCCTTCTCTTGCGGAAAACTGAGGAAGAGAAAATTTAATCCCAGAAAGCCCTTTTGACGGCTTAACGGTTCTCTGGCGGGATGTGGGGGCAAAAAAGCCGCCTCTTTCGACGGACTCAAGCCAAAATCTTTCAAATGGCTGTGAGCTGTCTCCGTATTTTTTGTAAATCGCCTTCCAGCTATCTTTAAGATATGAGGCAAAGGTCCCCCTAGATATCTCCTTTCCTAAAAGCCTAGCCGTGTCTAAAAGGATATCCCCAAAATGCCTAGTGTCAAACACAGGCTTCATCACAGGCTGAGAGAGGCAATAAACCCCTTCAACTGGAGCAGAGTCTCCAAAACTTTCAAGGGGAGTGTGGGAAGGAAGGACCATGTCCGCAAAAGATGTAGTATCATCAAGGTGGCTTGAAAAGCTCACTACAAACGGGACAGCCTTTAGCGCCTCTTTTATGCCGAAATCAGAGGGAAGATTAAATACCGGATCGGAGTCGTCGATAAATAGCAGATCAAGGGAGCCTTTACTCATTTCTTCTATCAAATGTGTAACATCGGAGAGAGAAGATCTCTCAGCCACTCTTAAAGAAGAGAGTTCCACCGTGCTTCCCACAGCGCCCAGCGCCAAATTAAGCAGATTTACAGCCACTAACAGGCCTAGAGGATCTTCACTCCTTGCAGGTGTGCCTCCTGCAAGCACAAGAGGAGCTTTTGCTGAAAGGAGTCTCTCTGAAACCTTTTTTAAGATAGACTTATCTATGCCTGTAGCAGTTGAGACTGAGCTATAATCAACGGAAGCAGAAAGCTTCGTTGCAGCCTTTAGAGCGCTTCCCTTAAGCCCTCTGCCTCTGCCGGAGGCTATTGCCTCTTTTATAAGAAGCCTCACAACCATAATCTCCGCACCGGGCGCTATGGATATCCATCTATCCGCTTTGGCAGCAGTCAAAGAAAGCCTTGGTTCAAAGTGTATGTAGCGGCATGGAGGTTTTCTCTTTCGCGATTTTGCCCATTTTCGTGAGTACTCAACTGGAGATATCCAGCTTTCAAGAAAGTCGGCGCCAAAGTTTACCACAACGTCTGCCCTGTCAAGCCTGTAGTTGGGAATACCGTAATAGCCAAACACAAGCCTTGCGCTTTCAGCCTCTTTATCAAACGGGTTCGGGGTGTAAACAACCTGTCTTGCACCAACAGCCTTACACCAAGTAGAGAGAAGTTTTCTTAGAGCACCTGTGCCTTCTCTGCCTAAGTAGGCTTTTGCACGGGCTGTGCCTATTTTTTCTTGCAGTATGGAAAGGGCTTTGGTCCAAGATACTGCTTTAAAGGCCGCTCCTTTTCCCTCCCTATAAAGGGGCTGCCTTACCCTATCGGGGTCATAAAGATCCTGAAGTGCTGAATGGCCTCTTGCACACACCCCTCCCTTATTTACCGGGTGCTCCGGATTGCCCTCTATCTTTATCGCCCTTCCCTCTCTCGTTTTAACCATAATACCGCATCCAGCGGAGCACTCGTTACATGTTGTCTTAAACCATAGCGGCGAGCCGACTATCCTCAGGCTGTTGCCTTTAACGTAAGGAACTATCTTTTGAACTGAGCTTTTTCCGCATCCAGCAAGTGTTGCAAGAGCAGAGCCTTGTCCTACAATCTTTAGGAACTTTCTTCTTGATACCCCATTTGTGCCTTCACCACTCATAATGCAATACCTGATAAATTTACTTGTGACACACTGCGCAATCTATACTTGTACCCCTCTCTCTGTGGCACTTAACGCACCACCCCATTTTCATTGAAGAGACCCTCTGCACCACATCCATCTGAGGCACTTGGCCGTGGCATTCGTGGCACGCTACTCCGGCCTTTATATGTCTTTTATGGTTAAATCTCACATAGTCAGGCATAACATGCACCTTCTGCCACGGTATCGGCTCACCCTTAGAGTAATATTCTTTAAGTTTTTTTATTCCTTCAGACTTTCGAGTCCTATCTGTTTCTATTAGGAGGTTATGGCAACCCATACACACATCTTCTTCCGGGATGGCCGCAAAGGGGCTCTTTGTGACACTCCAGTGACAAAACTGGCATTCAAGCCCTAAGGTTGACACGTGAAGCTTATGGCTAAAGTTGATAGGCTGCTTAGGGGCATAGCCTTCAGCTCTTTCAGGAAAATTAAAATACTTATAGTGATCTGTAATTTTGAAATCCCACGGAGCCGCTTTTCCGGCATTGTATACGCCTGCTGAGAGATCTACAGTGGAGGTACCCTCAGCAACAGCAAGCCCTCCCTTTGACGGAGTATCAGCCAGCAACAAAAGGTATACCAAAACGCCAGCGGCGACCGCCAAAGCACTCACGGCAACTTTTCTTAATCCCATAAACATATTTGTATAATAAGACCGCAGTGGCTTAGCAATACCAAAACACGGCAGGCTAGGAAAGGTAAGAAAAAGGTAGGGAGAAAGAACCCAGATCTTGAAGAAGATAACCATTTGATTTTACTGCGATTATCTAAGGAACGTAACGTCAACTAGCCGAATGACACATGGGAGAAAGTAGCCACGCGTCTTAAAAGGGAGACCTCTCAGTTTCTAACAACTTGGATTTACAGTTGGATTTTCCCTATTCGCTCTTACGCTACCAGTTTACAGGCACTGGTTGGAAGTTAAGCCTGTCTGACACGGAAGGGTAGAGCTTGCTGTCTGCATGGCTCTGGTTGCCCTGTATTGAATGGCATCCTTTAGGTCTGGAAGAGACATTAATATTACAAGTCCAAGAAGGGACATCCCAACAACATATTCGACAAGGATTGAACCACTTTCTCTTCTAATTTTTCCTACCATAACTACAACACCTTATATACTTAAAGAGCCGGTACCACATCAAAAAGTTCCTTAAAAACTGCATCCCCCAACTCTATTACCTTATTATTTGCAATCCCGCTTAGCAGGTACTCCCAGTATGCTCTGTAACAGAGAGATTCAGATGGGAACCACGCGGGAGGACAGGAGGAAGGGAAAAGAGCAAACACCTTATTGGGAGATTGTGCAGTTTGCGCATTAAACGCTATCTTTAAATTGTTAATGGAGGTTGCACTGGCATCTGTAGAATTAGTTGGGAAGTAGACAACCATTATTTTTCTCCCAGAAGCCGTAATATCATCTACCTGAGTCCTGATCCTATCCATCAAAGCAGGCGGCACTCTTTTAAAAAGAATTAAAATTATATCACTACGCAATTGCCCAACATCACTTTCAGGATTGGGGACAGATGGCTTAGGCTTCTGCCCTGTAACCGACACAGGACCTTCAGAAGGAAAAGCCAATTCCCGCCCCTGCGCAAATTTTAAGAAAGAAACTATATCTCCAACTAAACCGACAGGCGGCAGGGAATCATTTGTATTTGGAATAGGCGCAGTGCATCCAGGTTCTAATCTATTTGGAACTGCACTCCAATTATATGGGCATTCCTCAATCACAGATACATTTCTCAGCAGATCCAACACAGGCATACGGCTTGCGCTCTCCCCTGTGGTTCCCCAGTATTTGCTTGTGCCATTATATGGGGGAAAAACTTGAGACAAAGATGCAAATGAGTTAGGCTCAAAGCCCGCATTGTTTAAGAGCCCGTCATTAAGAGTAATAGTCCCATTTTCCTGATTGTTTACAGAGAGTGCATCTCTTAACTGTGTAGCCACAATCCTATGGTGTCTTGATACGCTCTCACGCTGGCTTGAACCACACCCGTTTACAAAAGGACAAAGGTATTTCCCATCTCCTTTCGTACCGTTATGGGCATAGTTTATAAAAGGCCAATCATACTCCCGCGCCATAGGATCCTGCCCCCACTGAAGCATAAGAGTAGGAGGATTCGACTCTCCTGATCTGCCTAGCGGATTAATAAGAGCAAGGTTCATCTTCCCGCGAACTTCACCCATTCTAATCAGACGTCCTATAAGAGATTGCAAAAAGAGCCCTACTATGTTTGTATGCGGATTTGAAGCATGCCTTAACATCTGCTTTCTTTCATCACCTGAAAGTGCAAATGCACCAGCCACTACAAACCCTTCCACACGCGGATCTGTATACCACTTCGTATCAAATCCAAATGCCAAATTCCCACTGCTAGGCTTAGAAGCGGGATCAAAGTTTTCCAAAGGATTTTGAGCAGAAAATTGTCCTCCTGGCGAAAACTCAAATCTTGAATCCGGTTCATCCCACACCTCACCTTCCAAAGCTAGACCAACTGTTATCCCACGAGGCGGCAGCCCAGCAGTACTGTTTTTCATTGCGGCTTTATAAGCAACCTTTCCGGTAACAATCTGTGTGCCGGATAAAAAGGTATCGACTTCCACCTTAACCCTGCATCCGATAAGCTCTCCAAAATCATCTCGGTTCCAAAAACCGCTTGGAAAATCAGGGGCAACTTCTCCGCTTTCAACATCGCCATAAAACAAACAAGGCGTTCCAGAAGGACAATTTTCAGAAAATCCCATACCTGAAAGATCCACAGGGCCATCCGACCCTAAAAAGGGGATAGGATTTGAAAGATCCTGCGGTGGAGTTGGAGATATTATGTCTACTTCTGCGATTCTCCTACGATTGTCAATGTCTATCACGGAAGTCGATGGGTCGGAATCTTCAATTAAATTAACCCAAGAAATAATCCGTTGAACAGCGTGACGTGCAACAGGTAAACCTGCGGATCCTGCAGAGCATAGCTTCTCCGCCTGATAAAAGGCGTACTCTCTGGTATTTTGCATCATTATGTTGTCGACCATAAAGGCAACTACGCCCACAAAACAAACAACCAAAACAACCCCAAATGCTATTACAAGCGTTCCCTTCTCGTCTGTAGATGCTCTAATGCTCATAACCACCCACACTCCCTAAAGCCTATTGCGGGCTAAAAGCAGAAAACTTATAACCCATCTCCTTTTCCATAACTATTACAGGCGGACTGCTAAGCCCAATCACCGAATACAAGGAAGATATAAGAGAAAACATAATAGAATCAGGTGAATACCGACACCTGATTCCCACCCATGTATAATCAAACGCCGGATCATTGGGATCAGTAACTACCGGTCCATTTGAAAGTGTCGATTGAGGTGGAATAGGGCGGCACTCTAAGCATCCTCTCCCTTGAGGTCCGCTTGGATTGCACGGATAATTGATTTTTCCCAAATTTTGCTCCATATACTTTACAGCATAAATTATCGCGTAAGTATACGCCGAAGGCAGATCGGACAGATAGACCCCAGATCCAAACTCTTGCTCAGTAAGAGCGTTATAGTAGGCTATAGCCCCCGCCCTATATCCGGGTGAGCCGAGAAGGGATAATAATGCAGGAGAAGCATTACCTGTGCTACGCCATGATTCAACAACCGGTATTATTTGGCTTCCAACAACATTGACATTTGCTCTAGTGTATGCAAGCCGGACTGTCCCAACTGCAGATTGAAGCGCCCCATTTGCAGTAAACGCCATTGAATACATTACAATAGCAAACAACAACACCAAATATACAGGGAGAGAGAAGGCAATTTCAGCAATCACAAATCCCTGATCACTATTAGTGAGGTTTAGCTTAATCTTCAAAAGAGCTGTTTTAAGCGAGCGACCCAACACCTTTAAACCCATATACCCGACAGAAAAAACCCAAAGAATCAAAAGCAATAACCATACCATCAAATTTGAAAGCATTTTCTCTACAGCATTCCTACAACCTTTAACCCTCTGCTATCTTTAGGCATTTCAATAAAAACCGTTTGCAACATATGTGTTTTATACACATCAGCAAATGAGGCTATAAACGAGCCCTCTAAGTCTTTACCGTAATGACAAACAAAAAGTAACCAAAAATCTTCGGCTCATGATTTAAATAAAAAATTCCAGCCAGCTATATCCTTTTAGGTACATCATCAGAACTGTCCAATCCAAATGCGTGGAATACAATTTGCAATGCTGCTGACCAGTTAATGTGCATCTAACACGTTTTATAAAGGGGTTTGATTATGATGGGTTGTTTTTGTCGCTTTGGGCTTATTTCTCTTCTATTTTTCTTTATATCTCTCTTTCCTTTCTCCTCTTTCGCAGATTCGTCGTTGGTTGGTGTATGCGGCATGCAGGGACCGCAATCAAAGTTCGGGAAGAGCGTTGTAAGCTTACTGGATTATACAACCTCCAGGGCTTACTTTGTTATGTCAAACTCGAATCCCACTCCTTCCAATCCTTCAGGCAATGGAGAAATCTACATATTTGATTCAACCCTTCCTATAAATGCTTATACAATTCAATCTCCCCAGATAACCTTTATGGGGCCTGCAGGAGGCAACAACTTCGGGAATGGGTTGCTAAATGTAGGCGACATTGATAGCGACGGAGTTGAAGACATTGCAGTATCAGATGGAACAAGCCTTTATCTTCTGTCTGGAAGTGGAATTATCGGAAGTCAGCCATTTTCAAACGCTCTTATAGGCACTTTAGCTCCGACGGTTGTAGCCGGCTCGGATCTGGGCTCCAGCATGGCTCTATTGGATCCTGCACAGGTTATATTCGCTGTAAATGATCCGGCGGCTATGGGAAGCAGAATCCATATCATACAAGCATCTGCAACAGGATTAAGCGAGATTGCAAATATTGATCTTTTCTACGCTTCCGGCTTGGTTGGCGCAAATGCAGGCATTGTAATCAAAGCAGGGGATATAGATGGAGATGCAATCAAAGACCTTGTGGTAGGATCTCCTAATGAGGCTACACTCGTGCCTGCTCCTTTCGGACCTCTTACATCAGTTGGGGCGATAGCTGTATTGGATGGAAATTCACTCCTAACCCAAACACCTTCTCTCCTCGCACCTATCTACTTTCCCAGTCAACCTGAGCAAGATGAAGGTTTTGGAAGTTCTATAGCCGTTAGCGAAAGCTTTGATCTTTCAAGCTTTGGCCTTTCAACTTCTGAATCTGTAATAGCTGTCGGAGCTCCAAACAGAGGCAACCCCAATACATCAACTCCGGAGACTGGGGGGATAGAGCTGCTTAGATACGACAGCGTATCTGGCAACATCTCGCTTATATCTTCTTTCGCCGCTAATGTCGCCTCACAATCATACTTTGGAG
>RFKT01000191.1 GCA_003694225.1 Candidatus Dadabacteria bacterium | reverse complement strand
CCCATGGTTTGATTGGCTAAAGGATCCTCTTAAGGAATACATACTTGATACAGTTAGTTCAACCGAGTTTCTTCATTCGCATATTTGGAGAGGGGATAAGATAAAGCTTCTTGCAGAAAACTTTTACTCAAATGGGACCCAGAACAAGGACAAAGGAAGAATTGCCCGGGTTTGGCGGTGCGTTCAGGCATTTCATCTAATGCGGCTTTTCAAAGATTTCCGCTACTACGCATGTACGCATAAGGAAATCAGGTTAACACAATGATTCACTATGGAGATAAGTTAAACAGTCCCCCTTGCGAAATCTCCTGCTAATGATGGATCTTCCAACAGCTCACTATAGAGATCCAGTAAAACTCTCTTCTCCTTTTCCCATGTAAGATCTTGGGCTGCTCTCCTTGATCCCTCCCTAAGCTCGGAGATCAAAGAGGAAGACTTAAATATCGTTTCTATCTTTTTAGCCAGATCCGCGCTGTTTCTATCTTTATACACAAGCCCGCAATTATATCTCTCTAGTATCCGCTTAATTTCAGGGGAATCCGGCCCAACAATCGGAAGCCCCGCATGAATACTCTCAAACAGCTTGTTTGGAAGGGCAAAGAGATAGCTCAAACACGCTTGATTCATAGTTACAAGTGAGAGATCACACCCAAGCAAAACCTCTGAGACCTCATCTGAAGGTACTGGGGGATGCAAAAATACCCTTTTTGTCCTTTTGTTAAGTTTCAAGGAATATCTTCTAAAAACCCCTTCAAAATGAGGCGCCATGGCTCCAAGAGCCACAAACTTAACTTGAGGCGGCAAAAGCTTCATTGCCCCCAAGATATCTTCAACCCCTCTGTTTGCCGCAATCCTTCCAACATAAACCATAACAAAATCATCTTCCGCAAGCCCCAAGCGGTGCCTCAGGTGGGTGGTTTTTCCCTCTGCTGATAAATAGGAAGGGGGAACATCTGGGGTATTTCGGACAACTATCGGCCTCTTTACGCCGTATTCCTTTGCAAGGAAGTCGGCTATAGAGTCACATACTGTAATTGAAGCAGCGGCATCTATCATCAACTCCTTCTCTACTCTTGCCTCCCACTCCCTTTCCTCATCACCCGCCACTATTGTCGGCCTATTCCTATGTACCCACAGCTCGTGGGAATCATAAATATAAGGAACTGCCATCTCTTGATATATCTTTCCAGCCGCTATCAGTGTATTAAAATCGTGAGCGTGCACAATATCCGGCACAAATTCTCGCGCCCTTTCTAAAGCGAGATCGCCAAAGGCTTCATAGGAAAACTTTCTCTTTTCAAAAGAGTAATCTGGAAACAAAAAAGAAAGAAAAGTGCCTTTAAGCCGTTGAGAAAACCACCTAAGACGCACAATCCAAACCCTCCTTATAGCATTCCTAAGCCTTAAGAGCTGCCTTCTTAAAAACCAGTAACAATTTTTTACCTTCCGAATACTGAGCAGAATAACCCGCCGCACAGGCCAATAAAGTGCCTTTAACTTTCTAAGAGACATAGCCAAAAAATGCATCGATCTCCTGCGCAGATACCAAAAGAGCGACTTTAACGGTTGAATGCCCCTTAAGAAGGAAATAATTGGATTTTGAGATCCGGCTAAATAGCCAATCAGCCATCTTGCCTTTATAACAGAAAGCATTGCCGTTTCACTCTTTCTGATAAAAGCGCCAATACACCTCTCAGCGAGCCCGCAACACCTAAAGAAAAGATTTATAAGGGACAAAGTAAGATAAATAGGCAGATAAAGCACGCCGTTAATCGCTTTCCATGTATAATACGAGAACTTATACAGTCCGACCTTGCAAATAGATATGAACCTCTTAGATGGATTCTTTTGTCCTTCACTTAATGCTTGCTTAATTAGCAACTCAGCTCTTTTCTTTGCTATCTCTTTCAGTTCTTTACGAGTGATGCGGGGAAGCTCTACCCTTTCTACTTCAAACCCTCCAACCTCCTCTTTTCTAGGCAACCCCTCCTTATAACGGCACACAAGCAGCACCTGATGCCCATTGTCAGACAGGGTCTTTGCAGTGCGGTATACCCGGCTGTCATTTTCAAATGTATTAAGCACAAGCATCAACACCCTTGCCATAGGGGCACCATTTTCTTAATAAAATCTAATAATACACTGTTATCATACAAATATACTTAAAAGCAAAATACAATGCCTTCAGCGGCAGAAGCCTAGAAGGCTTCCTTTGCTATCGCCAAATTAAGAGGCATGAGGTAATTTCTAAAAGCGCATACGATCCGCCCCAAATTCCTCTTGTTTAAGCGCCTTGACTGTTATTTCCTCTAATGATAAATCCCTTAGCATAATTTTGCGGAAAACTATGAATAAGAACGCTTTATTTCAAGGATTTACCGAGATCAATGTTGATATTGAGCAGCTTGGCTATCAGCTTATAGTAGGAGCCATTATCGGAGTAGTTATTAGATGGCACTTTATAAAATTCAGCTCCGTGCTCGGCAACAAGCGGGATTCAAGCGCAATATTTCCCTTTATCTTACTTATTACACTCTTAGTAATAACCGTTGTAAAATCTTCTCTCGCACTCTCGCTTGGCCTTGTGGGCGCGCTTTCTATTGTGAGGTTCCGCACCCCCATAAAGGAGCCTGAAGAGCTTGGATATCTCTTTTTAAGTATCGCTTCTGGCCTTGGGCTCGGGGCAAACCAGATAAAGGCGACGGTTCTTAGTG
>RFKT01000190.1 GCA_003694225.1 Candidatus Dadabacteria bacterium | reverse complement strand
GACTAAGGAAGAGTCTTCTGATTATCGATATTTCCCTGATCCTGACATCCCGCCTCTCTATATTGAGGATGCGTGGATAGAGAAGATCAGAGCCTCCATGCCAGTATTGCCCGGCGAAGCATATAAAAAGTTGACGGAAGTTTACGGACTATCAGATTATGATGCTAATGTGCTTATTGCAGAGAGGAAATATTTTGACTATTTTGAGGCTGCATTTGCTGAATGTAGCAATGCAAGATCTGTCTGCAATTGGATCACTTCAGAACTCTTTGGGCATCTGAATAAGAAGAGCGTGTCCTTTGATGAGAGTAAGGTATCGCCCGCTTCTCTGGGGCAGTTGGTTAAGCTGATTGATTCTGATGTCATAAGCGGTAAGATGGCAAAGGCCGTGTTTGAGGAGATGTTTGAGACAGGCGATCCTCCAGAAGAGATAGTTGAACGACGTGGGATGAGGCAGGTCACAGATCGGGAGCAGATTCGGCAGGTTGTCCTTAAGGCTTTGCAAGAAAATGAAAAGCAGCTTAATGATTACCTACACGGCAATGAGAAGCTTTTTGGCTTCTTTATCGGTCAGGCTATGAAGCTATCAGGCGGTAGCTTAAGCCCGAGGATAACAAACGAAGTGTTGCGAGAGGAACTGGATAAGCTTAAGGGGTAAGCGGCTGTGGCGGGGGTTGTACTTGATAGGTATACACTGCTAAGGGGAATAGAGGTAAGGAGGAAAGATGTAGTTTTCGTTCAGGCACTTTTTGAAGCCTATGATGGTGCGGCAGTTGTGAAAACCCTTGATGATAACGGTGGAGTACTGGCTTTGGTGTATTCACGCGATATGGAGGATCTAGTTGACGAGATAATAGATAGCTTTTCTTCGGAAGGAATTCTTTGGAGAAATTATTCAAATTTTGGCGAAAGAGAATTAACGGCTTTGTTTGAGTATACTTTTATGTAGAAGAGGACAAGGAGATGCTACAGGTATTTCATAAGTATAAAAGGTCATTCTTCGTGATTTTTGTTGTAGCTGCTGTTGCTTTTGTTATGACTGGCTTTGGCTTAAATATTGCTGGAGGTAGGAAACCTACGTATGCGGTTAGGGTAAATGACTATGAGGTTTCTATCGATAGGTTTTATGAGGAGAGGCGAAAGCTTGAAAACCAGTATAGAAGAATTTTCGGCCAAAACTTTGATCGAATATTCTCAAGATCAGATATAACTCAACAGGTTGTTGATAAGATTATAAACGACGCATTGTTGTATGATCTTGCAAGGCAATTTGGCATGGTTGCAAGCAATGCAGGGGTACAGCAGATGATCTTGGGAAGCGGGCTCTTTGAGGGCGGATTCGATGAGAGAGTCTATAGGGCTTATTTAAGCCAATTGGGAATGACGTCTGCCCAGTTCGAGTCTTTGTTAAGGCGCGAGACATTAAGCAGGGAGCTTGCGGAGGTTATTTTTGATATAAGCTTGCTATCAGATTCTGAATTGGAAAATCTTATTAGAATCAAAGATAGAAGTTTTCTGGTTAAATATATAGAGTTCGATCCAAAAAGTTATTTAAGTTCGGTCGAAGAGCCTTCTAAAGATGAGCTTACCCGATATTATGAGGAGAATGCCTCTCAGTATGAAACAAAACCTGCAGTTTTATACTATTATATCCCTTATTTTGCGAAGGATTTTGAGAAAGAGGTTGAAGTCCTGCCTGAAGACATTGAGATGTATTACTCAGAGCACCAGTCGCAATTCCGAACTCCTGAAGAGGTCAAGGTAAGGCACATACAGTTTACATTTGGAGAGAATGACACACCGGAGCAGATGGCCTCACTCAAGGAGAAAGCTGAAGAGATCAGAAAGCGGGCATTGTCTGGTGAGCCGTTCGAAGATCTCGTAAGGGCTTATTCAGATGATTATGCAACGAGGGATATAGGCGGAGATTTAGGGTGGCTTAGAAGAGGAGATCCCAGAAAGGAGATAGTTGCTGCTGCTTTCAAGCAAAAGGGCGGTGGAGTAGGAGAGCTTGTAGAGACTGATTCTGGCTATGAGGTTATATATGTTGATGCGTATAAGCCGAGTAAGGTTAAGGAATTGGCTGAAGTTCAGAGTGAGATTGAAGCTAGGTTGAGAAAAGAGCAGGCGCCTGCCTATGCTCGCTCGGCTGCATACGACTTTTATGACGAATGGACAAAAAGAAGCGGTATTCCTCTGAACGAATTTGCCGTAAGGAAAGGCAAGATTGCGCTGGTTACATCAGACCTTTTAGAAAGCGGTGATGATCCAGATGGATTGAAAGGGCTTACAAAGAAGGTCATAGCCAATGCAGACTTAAAGGAGCAGATAGTAGAGATAGGGGATGACACGGTTATAGTCGGAATAAAGGAGTTTGCACCTGCAGAGGTTCCTCAGCTTGATATAGTTAGGGAAAAGGTGAAGAAGGATTGGAGGAAAGAAGAGTCTTATAAACTTGCCCGCAAGAGCGCAGAAGATGTTTTAAGCGCTTTAGCTGCTGGGGAAAAGATAGATCTGGAGAAAGAAGCCAAGATAGTAGGATTTAAGGTAAGCAAGCCCCTAAAGGTAAGCCAAGCGGCACCAGGCCAAGGTGTTTTGGGGGATCCTAGCATACAACAGGAGATTTTTTCAGCCTATGGGAAGGGATTTTTGCCTAAGAAGGTACATAGCGTTGGCGGCAAGTTTTATGTTGTTCAGGTGCTTAATGTTTCTTATCCAAGCGGCCGGGATGTTGCTAAAAAAATGGCAAAGCTTAGATACTCGGAGAAAATTAAAGGAGGTAGAGAGTTTTTAAAAGCTATTCTTAATACCCTAAAGGCAGAGTCGGATATTAAGGTTAGAGATGAAATCCTGTAAAAATCAGCAGTTCAATTGGTGATTTTTCTCTCTAAGAAGTGAGTGGCTGTTTAGAAGATCAAAAGAGAGAAGCTCAAAAGGACACACAAAAAGTTTATCGGTAGATTCACCGTGTTAAGGACGAGAGGAGATTTTGCTGTCTTTTTCATGGTGCTATTGTTTTATCTTAGACCAGTAATCGTCACTAAGGTTAATGCCCTTAACTTCTTTTAATGTACGACACAACTTTTTAAAGAGCGCATACTTCTCTAAAGGGGCTTCTTCTTTCCTTTTCATTTTTTCCTTTTTTATCGTGACAGTAAGAGCGCCTTTGGACAGCTCTATGTAAAGAGATTCTGTCACCTGCGGAGAGTAGCCTAATATGATAGAGCGCACACTGGAGAACACCTCGACAAAGAGGGAAACGCTACAAAGCGATACAGGGAAAACCCAAGCAATCCATTTAAGGGGAACTGACGGAAGGCCGTCTCTTTCAATGTCTATGTTATGAACAATATGGTGTACCCCCTTAAATTCTTTGAAACTAGTGGTACATTCAAGAGCAAATGGCTCTTTTTCCTCATTGATACCGTAGCTTCCTTTAATAGATAGTAAGAGCTCCTTTCTGTTGGTATTGTGAATTATATCCTTTCCCTTAATATCCTCTATCTCTTTGCCTTCAGTTATCTCTGAGGGAAGAAGGTCGTTTATAACAAGATGAGCAATCTCAGATATCTCTCCCGGCTTTAGCGGGACATTCATCGTGTAAGAGAGAGTCCACTCCCCCAGAAGAAGGCTCTTTTTACATGTTATAGATGACTCCATAGCTTGAATCAGCGAAATAGTGGGGCTGTCGCGGTTATTTTCTCTACGGGTTTGCCATCAATATTAAGCTCTCATAACCCTCTCACCACCCTATAACAACCCACAAGCAATAGCAATATCAAATGGTTATAAAGACGACCCTCTAAATATTTGATTAGTATGTCTGTTTTGCTAACATCATTTGAAAGTTGTATTGCTTTGAAAGGTATTTTGGGGTGAACCAGCCATTCTATTGGAGGGGAAAAAGAAAAATCTCCCCTAAAAACCCCTGGGATTTTAAATAGGTAAAACTTTCTAGAAAAAAAAAGAGCAACTTTTCGGTCCGCGGCGCGGAATAATATATGGAAGCTTTCCATAGGTAGGATTAGGGGGGGGCGCCCCGGATTAAGTTAACCGATGTCTATAAGGACCGAAAAAAGATGCTTAAGTTATTGGTAGTTGATTACACGGCAGATTCGAGAAATAAGATAGTTAACAGGATAACCCAGCTTCAAGAGGATCCTTCGTTAGATAAGGTTTTTCTCCCATCTCTTTCTATTAAGCCAGTATCTGTGCAGGAGCTTAAGTTTAATTCCCCTCCGGATATATTTCTGGTTGGAAGTGAGCTTGTAGAAAATGATATTTCAGTCATATCAAAGATTAAAAAGTTATTTCCTGATGTGCCCTTGCTTGTAGAGCTTGGAAGAAGGAGAAATGACTTGGCATTTATTGAGGATCTCGTCAGACTCGGAGCGGATGACACTGTAAGTGAGGATATTGAGCCGTTAGATTTTTTTAAAAAGTTGATAGTTCTCTGTCGTAGGCCTAGAGAGAGCTCTCAAGGGCAGCTTATACTGGTTGATAGCGCCAAGGGAGGATTGGGTACTACTAGTATTGTGGCGGCGCTGGGGGAGGCACTATGTTCTGCAGGCAGAAAGGTAGCGCTTTTGGATTTTGATCTTTCAACTCAGGATCTAAGCCGATTCTTGCAAACAAAGCCTTTTGTTAATGAAAACTTACAGCTTCTCTTTGACGGAGCAAGGCCTGTAAACGAAGAGTTTGTCCAGCAGTGTTTGGTAGCTGTTTGGGAGGGAGAGGAGCTATACTGCATGCCACCGCCTCATGACAGAGAGGAGTTTTACGACTACTCTTCCATGTATCCTAGAACGCTGCTTTCGATTCTCGAGATTTTAGATGAAACCTTTGATTTTGTTCTGGTTGATTCAGGCAGTCTTATTGGGGTGATGTTGAAGACTGTATACAGAGTCGCTGACAAAGTTATCTTTGTTGTGAACAACGATCCAGCTTCAATGTATGCTACAGTGAGCAAGGTTAATTCTGTGAAGGGGTTTTTGTCTCCACGCGCTGAATTGATGTTTCTAGAGAATCGGCCTCTTAAAGGAGGGCTTGAGCGGGGCATCTTGACGAAAGAACTCACAGCAGCGCTTGCTCCGGAGGAATTTGAATGGATCAGATTCCAAATCCCTGCATGTAGAAGCGCTTTCAAGTGGCCGGGCTCCGGAGATACTATGGCATCGCGGGGCTCAAGCGGTGTAAAGAAATCCATTAAAGGTGTTGCTGCTCTTTTAAGTGGAGAGGGTGAGGTGGATGTTACTTATGAGCAAAAGGGATTTTGGAGAAACTTCAGGAAATTAAGCGTCAAGAAGGAAGAGGAACCTATTGAGATAGGGGACAAGGAAAAGGTGCCTCTTATAGAATTTGCGAGAGAGCAGGACAGCTCTATCGGCAGAAGGATGGAT
>RFKT01000189.1 GCA_003694225.1 Candidatus Dadabacteria bacterium | reverse complement strand
TGTAATAACAGCTAAAAGAGCAATATAAATTTTGCTAAAGAAAGTGCTCTTAGCTGCCGTTACTCTATGTAGCTGATGAATGTGTGTGTGAGTGGTAACAGCCTCTCAACTGATACACTGAAGCGCTGAAAGCGGAAGCTTTTAGCAGACGCATTTGTCGGTGTGGAGTTGAAGGAACGACTCTAGTTTGGTTTAAACTTCAAGGAGGAAAAAATGGCAATAACCATCGCTACCAACATCGCATCAATCAATGCTCAGAGAAGGTTAAATCAATCTTCCGGCAGATTAGGCCAGAGCTTCGAAAGACTAAGTTCAGGTCTTAGAATCAATAGGGCCAGCGACGACGCAGCCGGACTTGCTGTAGCAGACAGCTTGAGGGCTGATGCAAGGATTGCCGGAGTAGCTATAAGAAATGCTAATGACGGTATCTCTACTATAGCTATCGCTGATTCTGCTCTAAATGAGATAGGCAATGTATTAACCCGTATGGCAGAGCTCTCTGAGCAGTCAGCAAACGGTGTGCTCACTACAACTCAGAGATCTGCTCTGGCGAATGAGTTTACAGCGTTGGGATCTGAGATTGAGCGTATAGCATTTACAACCAACTTTAACGGTGTAAATCTGATCTCTTCAGGTTCAAACATAGTATTCCAGGTAGGTTTTGACTCAGCATCTACCTCGCAGATTACTTTGAACAATGTAAGGGGAACCCTTGCAGCATTGGGTCTTGCAGGATCTAATTCCTCATCCCTTACATATTCAATCAATGGAGCTACAGTAGCTGACGCTCAGAGCGCAGCACGAAACGCTCTTGATGCTGTTAAGAACGCTATCACCTCTTTGACAAGTACAAGAGGTGTTCTTGGAGCTGCGGGTTCAAGGCTGAATGTAGCTATATCCAACCTCTCTGTTGCAAGAGAAAACTTCCTCGCGGCTGAAAGCCGAATCCGTGACGTGGATGTAGCTTCTGAGGCTGCAGAGCTTACAAGGCTTACAATCCTGCAACAGGCTGGTGCGGCAGTCCTTGCTCAAGCTAATCAGCAGCCGCAATTGGCTCTGTCCTTGCTCAGATAATAAGCAGGATTTTAATGAGGCGGTTTTAATAACCGCCTCATTTTGGTGTAAAGCTTATTATCTATGGATAAGGTTAATTAGATCGGTATCACACTACAGATCTGCCTTAAGTAGAGGATTGAGAGATGCCATCTATCGAAGCTATAGAAGGGAAAAACCAAAAACAAGTTTCGTTCCTCGTGAGAGGCGCTCAAAAACATCTCATAGTACTCTTTCAGTTCGAAGTGTATTATGAGCCTCGCTAACTGCTTGCTCGAGCCTTGATTTCTATTTCTTTGGGGCGTGGTTATTGAAGAAATCAAGGCTCGCTTTTTTTATTTTCTCCCCGAACCCTAAAATAAAGTGACATTAAACAGCCAGGTTGCTTGAAGCCAAAAGCCTTCCTTGACCTCAACACAGTAGGCATTTAACATAGCGCTTGCATAACATTAAGATTGTTAAGGAGATTGTGGATGAAAGGCTCTCTGACTGGCATCCTTGAGACTTTGAAAGGTGAGATCTCAAAGGTTATAGTTGGGCAGGAGTATCTTATAGAACGGCTTTTTGTGGCTTTGATAACTAAGGGTCACGTTTTACTTGAGGGGGTTCCTGGGCTTGCTAAGACAAAGACACTTACTGCCCTTACAAAATGCATCAACGCCAGTATGAAACGCATTCAATTTACCCCAGATCTCCTGCCATCAGACCTTATTGGTACAGAGGTTTACAACCAGCATACTGGTGATTTCTCAATAAGGAAGGGACCTGTCTTTACAAATCTTCTCTTGGCAGATGAGATAAACAGATCCCCTGCGAAGGTGCAGTCAGCGCTGCTACAGGCGATGCAGGAAAGGGAGGTTACAATAGGGGAGGAAACCTTTAGGCTTCCAGATCCATTTTTGGTTTTAGCAACTCAGAATCCAATAGAGCAGGAGGGAACTTACCCTTTGCCTGAGGCTCAGGTAGATAGATTTATTATGAAGCTTAAAGTGGAATACCCTTCTTATGAAGAGGAAGTTGAAATACTCTCCTTAGTGGCTTCTTCATGTACAGAGAGCGCTTCTCCAGAAGAGCTTAATGAGGTAATTGGGATATCAGATCTTCAACGAATTAGAGAAGAGGCAGATAAGCTCTATATCGATCCTAAAATCGACCACTACATAGTGAGCCTTGTACAGGCGAGCAGAAAACCAGAATCTGTTGGGCTTGATAACTTAATTGACTGGGGCGCTTCCCCAAGGGCTGGGATAGCGATGAAGCAGTGCGCAAGAGCGTTAGCTTATCTTAGGGGGAAGGAGTTTGTAACTCCTGATGATGTAAAGGAAATAGCACATGATGTCTTAAGGCATAGAATTCTCCCGAGCTTTGAGGCTGAAGCGCGTGGTGTTGATAGCGACAATATCGTCTCTGTGCTTTTAAAGAATGTTACTGTGCCCTAGAGATGGCTCCTGCATTAGGAAAAACACAAGACCCCTATAAAGACTTAATCTCTTCAGAGAGGCTAAAAGAGCTTAGGAAGCTTGAGCTTGCAACAAGAAGGACTATCGATTCTGACTTTATTGGAAGGTATAAAACGGCCTTTAGGGGGACAGGCCTTATATTTTCTGACCTTCGGGAGTATCAGCCGGGAGATGATATAAGGGATATACACTGGAAGGCTACGGCTAGGACCGGCAAGACCTTTGTTAAGACTTATCAGGAAGAAAGGCAGCTCAATGTTATGATAGCCCTTGATGTCAGTGCTTCATTATTAAGCGGAATTGGAAGCGATAAGGCAAGAAAGGCACGAGAGTTTGCCGCTGTAATTGCAATGCTTACTTCGTCCAGCCAAGACTCTACCGGCTTAATGCTCTTTTCAGATACCATAGAGGAATACTTAGCCCCAAGTTCTAAGCGTGGTCAGTTTAAAAGGATCATAGGAGCGCTCCTCGCTCAACGAGATGGTATGAGAACCACAAACATTAAGGAGGCTATAGCGCATCTTTTGAGACATATAAAAAAGCGAAGTATCGTGTTTTTAGTATCGGACTTTTATGCAGAGCCTTTTGAAGATGAGCTTAGGCTTTTATGCCACAAGCATGACTGCATTGGCACTTTGATATTGGATAGGATCGAATACGATCCGCCGCCTGTTGGTCTTATGGAGGTTTTCGATGCTGAGCTTGGCTCTTACTCGGTGATTGACACTTCGAATGAAAAGTTCAGACATGCTTTGAAAAAAGCTCAAGAAGATAGAATAGCGTCATTGAAATCTCTTTTTGAATCTGCGGGCGGCGACTTTATTGTTGTAGAGAGGGATGTTATCAAACCTTTATCC
>RFKT01000188.1 GCA_003694225.1 Candidatus Dadabacteria bacterium | reverse complement strand
CACTAAGGCTTGTAGATGTTCCATGGGATCAGGCTTTGGATGTAATTCTAAAGACTAACGGTCTTGATAAGGTTCAAGAGGGCAACGTTATAAGAGTTGCTCCTGTTAATAAGCTTAAGGAAGAGAGAGAGATTTTAAAAGAGGCCCAGAGGGCCGATGAGGATCTTCAACCCCTTTTGGTTCGATATATTAGGATCAGTTATTCGAATGCAGAAGACTTGAAGCCTCTTATTGAGACCGTTCTTACTGAAAGGGGTTCTGTGGCGGTTGACTCAAGAACAAATCAGATAATAGTTAAGGATATACAGCGCGGTATAGCTAATGTAGCTCAACTTGTTTCGAAGCTTGATCTGAGGACTCCACAGGTTCTCCTCGAAACTCAGATAGTAGAGGCTTCAAGAAGCTTTTTAAGAGACTTGGGCTCAGAGGTTGGCTTTAATGTGATCCAGTCTCCTGAGACTGGAAATGCAACAGGCAAGAACTTTCCTAACTCTATACAGGTCCAAGGATCAGCAGGAGGGGGACAATCAGCAATCAGTTTTCCTGCCGCTGTAGACAACATAGGCTCGGCAGTTACGGCTCTCTTTGCTTCAGCAGATGGAGCAGAGGCTCTTTCGCTGAGGCTTTCTTCTCTAGAACAAGAAGGTAAGGTTAAGATTATAAGCCGTCCATCAGTTGCAACTGTTAACAATAAAAAAGCTGTTATTAAGAGTGTAGAAAAAATCAGGGTGAAAACTCCTGATAGCGGTCTTTCTGTAGCTACCGGTGAAGGCGCTGTTTCGTCTGGGGCATCCGCTGTCGCTACTGAAACGTTTGAAGTGGGTATAGTTCTTGAGGTTACGCCACAAGCATCCCCTGACTATTATGTCCTGCTCGATATAAATGCAAAATCTTCCACTTTAGGCTCTACTGTGGTTGATGGAATCCCTTCTGAGGTGGAAAGGAGTGCAACGTCTACTGTTCTAGTTTCAAGTGGCCAAACCTTTGCCTTGGGCGGAATCTACAAGATAACGGATAAAGATACACTTGATGGTGTGCCATTTTTTAAGGATCTACCAGGGTTTGGACACTTCTTTAGGAGGTCTCTTGTTGACAATTCCCATGAGGAGTTGATCTTTTTTATTACCCCGAGGATTGTTGAAGGAAGTTTTGACGATGCAGCTATGAAGGCAACTTTGTGATGGTGATGTAAGTTTCAAACAAGAGGAGCGGTTTATGCTAAAGAAAAACATATTTAAGGTGCTTATCGGAGTTGGGCTTATACTCTCTGTTTTATCCTGTGGCAGTACCAATAACGATCAGGGGGTTTCGTTTACCTTTCTTGGTTATTTTTCTGAAGTCCCAGACGATCCATCCGGAGCAGTTCCGGCTGGAGTTGTAGGGCTCTCAGCTCCTTTGAGCACTGCTACAGGGGAGAGTTCCGCTAGCTTTGGTGGAGCCATTGTTACTGTTGCCGGGGTGCAGAACAATCTCTCGGGGCAATTTATACGGGTAGATAGGATCTTTATGAGCTACAATATCCCGGGTGCAAGTGCTCAGCCGCCTGATACAAGCGCTGCGCTCAGCATTTTACTTGGACCAGCATCATCTTCGACCTCAAGCGGCGGTGATACCGGTACAGGAACAGAGGGAGGAGGCTCCAGCGGTGCTTCGGGGAGCAGCCTACCAGATTCCTTTGCAAATGGAAGCCTCTCGAATATAAATTATGCCCAATTTATGGTTGTGCCTCCTGAGATTATAGCATGGCTTAATTTTAACAGGGCTAAATTACCAGAACCTCCTTTTACTATGACAGTTACAGCTTATTTGAGTGGAGTTACATCTGCGGGAGATAGGATGGATACGAACAGCGTTCCACTATTTATCCAGTTTGTGCCTGACAATGTAATAGAGCCTACAGAGGGAAGTGACAGTAGCAGTAGCTCAAGCACGAGCGGATAGTGAGGATGAATATTGGGGAGAGAGTGACTATGGAGAGTTTACGTCAAGTGTTTATGCGGATATGCAATATGGCTAAAAATAAAACTTCAAAGGCCTGCATGCTACAACTGGGCTTTGCTTTGGTGTTTACGCTTTTATTAGCGGCTATCTACGGGTGCGGCAGCACAGATGGCGGTTCAAAAGATTTTAGCGGCAGCCAGTTTGTCGCTGATAGCTCCGTTGGGACTATAACCCTCTCTGCGCCAAGTTCTATTGCTGTTTCGAAAACAGGGGGATTTTCTGTTCGAGTTAGAGATGGAAGCGGTTCTGCTGTCCCTCAAATTAAGGTTGCATGTGATACGGAAAAGGGACTTGCTCTTATCGAGCCTACAACGGGAGTTGAGCTTACGGATGGAACAGGAAATATGAGCGGTGTTGTGGGGTGCGAGAGGCCTGGGAGCTTCCAAATAGGATGTAGGTTGCCTATAGGCGCTGCAAAGAGGCAATTCCGGACGGTTAAGTGCACGGGAGATATTCCTGATGGTTTTACTGGATTCCCGGGAGCTGGAGGCGGAGGCCTTGGAGGCGGAGTTCAGATATCTGATGATGCTGGTCCTGGCGGGACAAATACAAACGGAATCAGCATTACAGATTTTCAAGTTATAGATGATGAGGTGGAGGGCCTATTTGTTATTGATACGACTCAAGTTAACAATTGCGGTGACAGTGGCACTGATGCAGAGCCTTTCGGAGATGCCACTTTTAGTGTGGATTTTCTCAATGAGACAAACTCAACTATAACGATAACCAATTATACCATGAGAGTTCCTGGAGTTGGAACATTTGGACCTATAGGGATTGGATCTTCTGTAAGTGGTGGTGTCGCTCCTAACGGTGGCGAACAAACAGTAACAGGTCTGATAGCTGCTGCTCAGGCTGACGGCACTAAGACTTATGCTGGGAGCAGTACTACCATATCGTCTTCTACAGGCTTTAAGAATGTTGTGTTTACTTTCTCTGGGCATAACGATCAGGGAGATAAGGTATCAATTTCAATAAAGGTTGGGATTACGTTTTCAAATGCTAATAGATGTACAAGTGGTGGCGGATCTTCAGGAGAAACAGGTAGTGTAACTGTAACTTCTCTTAGCTTTGCTGATAACGGAACCTCTGGCACTTCTGCTGACGTTACGGCGACATCATGTAGCGCAGGGGAAAGCGAGACGATAGGAGATACTACCTTTACAATGACGGTCAGCAATGGAACTGGTGGGGCTATAACTTTGAGCCAATATACTGTAACTATAGCCGGACTTGATACCAGCACAGTTCAGCAAGTAGGACAGCTTGCCACTGGAACGGCGACATTTAGTGGATTAGTAGCTGTTGGTGTTTCGGCGGGAAGCTCTGAAGAAAAACAAACAATAGCTGGAACTACTATAGGGGAGATAGGAGTGACTGCGGTTACAATAACTCTTACAGGTGTTGACAAGGACAACAACGCCGTGACTATTACTGCTACGGGGTCTGTAAACTTTAAAGAGATTGATAACTGTAGTTGAGCTAGCTGTTTTAAATTTTACTTAGGTTTTTATGCCTCCCTTCCTGCTGTTTCGGAAGGAGGCTTTTTTATTTTGATGCAAAGGGATATGGATAACCCCCCTTAAAGCATTATGAGGGAGGGATTTCACTGGATATAACCCTGCCCTGGGTAGGGGAGAAAAGGCAGCCATAAAATTCATCCGCAATTTCAGGGGATTATGGTAATATAGGCTGTTTTTGCATTTTGGTAGCGAAGATTTAACTGCCCCTTTATTCGGTTGTGGCTAATTACGAGGTTTCATTGAATAATAGCTTGAGTTTGGTAAAATCACCTCACAAGATAGCTAAGTGACAAAATCTTAATAACCTGCAATGTTTATAACGGAATTTACCTGTGGATATAGTTGAGAAACTAAAAGCAATAATAGGCATATTGAGGGAAAGCGATATTACAGAGTTTGAGCTTATAGAGGATGGCACTCATATTAAGCTTTCTAGAGGTGCTTTAGAAGGTGCCCCCTTGCCTATCCAACCATCTCAAGCCGCAATTCCGCCCGATGGCAATGCAAAACCTGAAGGAGAAGAGGATGAAGTGTCTCCAAACTGGATTAAAGTTGAATCACCTATAGTTGGAACTTTTTACCGCAAACCTTCTCCCGATGCTGAGCCGTTTGTCAACGAGGGCGATATAGTAAAGAAAGGCGATACTCTATGCATTGTTGAAGCTATGAAACTGATGAATGAGATAGAGGCCCCTGAAGGGGGAAGGATAGAAAAGATCTTATTGGCAGATGGCCAAGTGGTCGAGTACGGCGAAGTCCTCTTTTATATAAACCCAATGGCATAGTATGTTGCTAGGTTGATTTTCAATGAAGCCCCTTTTTAAAAAAGTGCTTATAGCAAACAGGGGGGAGATTGCTGTAAGGATTATACGCGCTTGCCATGAGCTTGGCATTCCTACAGTTGCAGCTCATTCAACTGCGGATACAGATGCTCTTCATGTAAAGTTGGCTACAGAGAGCGTTTGTATAGGCCCTCCACTTGCGAGAGATAGCTACCTTAATATTACAGCTATTATGTCTGCAGCAGTTGCCACTGGGGTTGATGCCATACACCCCGGATACGGCTTTTTGAGTGAAAACCATGCTTTTGCAGAGATCTGCGGCAGCTGCGGAATCACATTTATAGGTCCTACATCCAGAGCAATGCGGACTATGGGAGATAAGGCGCGGGCGCGCAGAATTGCTGAAAAGGCGGGAGTTAAAACTATACCGGGGGAGAGTAAGGGATATCTGGATCCACAAAAAGCACTCCTTATGGCCGAGAAAATAGGTTTCCCAGTGCTTTTGAAGGCGTGTGCCGGAGGTGGTGGTAGAGGTATGAAGATTGTTGACGGGCCAGATGATTTTGAAACTATATTTATGACAGCCAGCAGTGAGGTTGAAGCCGCCTTTGGCGATGGAAGCCTTTTGGTTGAGAAGTATCTTCCAAAGGTGCGGCACGTTGAGGTGCAGATAGCTGGAGACCGCTTTCACAATTTTGTTCACTATGGAACCCGAGACTGTTCTATCCAACGGAGATATCAGAAATTAATAGAGGAAAGCCCCGCACCAGGCTTGTCTGAAGATATACTTAACAGGATTCAAGAATCCGCACTGTTAATAGCAGAGTCCGTGAAATATACCGGTGTCGGCACTGTGGAATTTTTAGTCGATGTGATGGAGAACGAATTTTATTTTATAGAGATGAACACACGGCTTCAGGTGGAGCATCCAGTGACAGAAATGGTTACAGGCACAGATCTTGTCAAGGAACAGATACGAATTGCTGCTGGGAAGGAGCTATCGCTCGAGCAGGATGATATTCAAATCTCAGGGCATGCTATTGAGGTTAGGATCAATGCTGAAGATACGGTTTCAATGAGGCCTTCTCCCGGGAAAATATTGGGTTATCACGCTCCCGGAGGTAATGGCGTGAGAGTTGATTCAGCCATATATAGCGAGTATACAGTACAGCCATATTATGATTCACTTATTTCAAAGCTAATCGTTTGGGATAGAGATAGGGCTTCCTGCATAAGAAAGATGATTGTAGCTTTGGATGAATATATTATTGAGGGGATTTCTACCAATATCGATCTGCACAGGCGCATATTACAAAATCCCATGTTTGTACAAGGTGGAGTAACAACTAAATTCCTTGAGGAGGTTAAGCCGTTAGATTCAACTGATAACGCTTTTGAAGGAGGGGTAAAGCCCCAAGCTTGACAATGGTCAGACGCTCTCTCCTACTCCCAATTGTAATTTTAGCGGTGCTAAGAGCCGTTGCATTTGCTGAGTTAATCTCACCCAAGATCGAGCTTGATTCCACGCAGTATGATTTTGGCAAGGTTACTCAGGGAGAGGTTGTAGAGCATACATTCACTATCAAGAACTCAGGGAAGAAGATTTTAAGAATAATAAGGGTAACGCCTTCTTGCGGATGTACGGTAGCAAAAATAAAAAAGACATTACTGGCCCCAAATGAAACTGCCTCTTTAAAAGTCCGCTTTGATACGGAAGGCTTTATGGGTAATAAGGTTAAAACAGTGACAATTTATTCTAATGATCCGGATTCTCAAGTTGTAGTTTTAACTATTAAAGGCGTTGTGTTGTCAGATTTGGAAACAGAGCCTGATAGACTCCAGTTTCTCAACATCAAGCGTGGGCAGATAGTTTCAAAGGTTATAAAAGCGAAGATCCGCGATGGCTCAAAGGCAAAGATAGTAGGTATAGTTTCAAACTCTCCGTATATCGATGTTAAGGAAATTAGCAGAAAAAACGGCGCAAGAAATCTAGAAGTTTCTCTTAAGGCGGATTTTAAGGGAAAGAGCTTTAAGGGACGGGTTACGATTTACCTAAGAAAAAGATACAGATGGGCTATAAACATCCCTGTCTTGGCTACTGTGGAGGGGTAATTCTGTTCTGCTGAGCCTATAAAGAGTTGGAATAACAGATGGGACGAAAGGCCAATTGGGTTTGCGCTGTTATATTCGGGATTGTGCCATGTACTCGATTACTTGCTGACTATTATAGCCTCTATGGGATAGAATTTCCCGTGGAAGAGATCTCCTATGTCGATAAGGGGTCGGTTAAAATCTCCTTAGATGATGCTCATGTAATCATTATGCGTTCTCATCTAAACTCTTTTGTGATCTCTCACTATCTTCGATCTGGCCTTAAGGATGCAACCGCTGCTGAGTTAAAGCGCTTTGTATCTCTCGCTTTGAAAGAGAAGGACTATTATGCAGCCGCTGCAGGACTTGTATGGCTTGGAGGCGCTGTAAGTGATAAAGCCTTGCTGGATTATATACTTAAGAACTTGGACGATCGCGCTGTTATAGAAGAGGTATCGAAAAACGCCGTTGAGCACTACTCTCAAAGTGGCATAAAACTACCACTCCCTCTTATATTACTGGCCGTGTTGTATAAAGGGTATTATTTTGATAGGTATGAGGCATTGCGCAGGGATGGTATTGGAACTAAGCTGTTAGATCTTTTCTATCAATACTTTAATTCCGTCCCTTCCGCCGCAATAGATAATGATATCACAAGAAGGTTTTCTGATTTTATAAATGTATCGCACTTTCCGCCCGAAGACTGGAAAGACCTTCTTTCACAGATCCTTACTTTACAGAGAGCGTACCGCTATAAGGAGGAAGAAGATTTAAACAGCCTGTTCGAGCTGGCACGGAAATATAAAGGAGACAAATTAATATACGGCACTGTTTATCCATGGATTATAAATTTGGCACATGTTCGGGCTAAGAAGCTTATGGATGAAGATCGCCTTGAAGGAAGTTTGGCACTGCTTTCAGAGATAGATTTTAGCCGCCGCACGCCTACAACTCACAATTTGGTGAAAACCCTTCTGAAAATGATCTCTAAGAATAAGCCCCAGCTACTCATTAAAAGGGAGAATCTAAACTTTTTTGCGGAATACGGGGAGAGGGATGCCGACATAAAGTCTGGCTTAGTTGAGGGGCTATCAAACCTGGCTATGTCCTTTATAGCTAGTAATAATTTCCTCAAGGGTGAAAGAACTATTTTGGCTCTGGAACGAGTTGCTCAGGACTCAACAGTGGCTGATGATCTCAGATACAAATACGCCTTTGCCGCTCTTAGGGCTGGGAAGAGATCCCTCGCTCAGATGATCCTATTTGGGTTGAAGGGAAAGCCCTCTTTGATCCAGCATCTGATGCTTTTTATTTCAGGCTTTTATTTGAATATTTATGTAACATGGGCTTTTTTGCTTTTCTTTTT
>RFKT01000187.1 GCA_003694225.1 Candidatus Dadabacteria bacterium | reverse complement strand
GGATAAATGAGGATCCCTTTAGTCATGATGTAACAAGTGGAAAAGCTCTGACAGGAAGAAAAGTGAGGAATGCTTCAAAAACCAAATTCCCTGACGGCCTCTTTAGCTCTGGTCTCTTTGGAGAGGGAAGATCATTTTCATATACCTTTGAAAAAGCCGGAATCCATCCATACTTTTGCAACATACATCCCTTTATGGTTGGAAGTGTGACAGTAAAAGACAAGTAAAGATATCCTTACGCCGTTATCGGCTTAAAGGTAGATCTGAAGTGGCGCATAATAGGATATTCCACATCAAACTCAAAGCCGTTGCACCTTCCTCTCTCTGAATAGATCTCCTTAATGCACTCTACTACATATCCCATGTGAGCCTCTGTATATACCCTCCTCGGCACAGCCAACCTCACTAAGTCAAGAGGCGGAAAGATATGGTTTCCGTCCTTATCTCTCTTTCCAAATGCTACTGTCCCAAGTTCGCACCCTCTAATGCCGCCTCTTATATAAAGCTCTGTAGTTAGCGTAATGCCGGGAAAGTTTTCTCTCGGAATATGGGGAAAGAATTTCGAAGCCTCTATGTATATCGCATGGCCTCCCGCTGGAACCAGCACAGGGACTTGTGCAGCTTCAAGTCTCTCTACCATCCATTCTATAGTTCTAAGCCTGTACTTAAGATACCCTTCATCTAATACCTCCTTGAGACCCTGATTCATTGCCGCAAGGGAATACCCTGCCATGCCGCCATATGTTGGAAAGCCTTCAGTGACAATGAGTTTTGTCTTGAGTTTGTCAACCAGTTCCCTGTCTCTGAGGCATAAAAGCCCGCCTATATTTGACAGAGCATCTTTTTTGCCCGAAAAGGTGACAATGTCGCACAGTGAAAATATCTTCCTTGCAATCTCAGCCGGAGTATAATCTTTATATCCCTCCTCTCTTTTCTTTATAAAGTATGAGTTTTCAGCAAAGCGGCAAGCGTCAATAATTAGAGGCTTTCCATACTGTCGGGCAAGGCTTGAGACTGCTTCAAGGTTTTTCATGCTTACAGGCTGACCGCCGCCAGTATTATTCGTGATGGTCATCATTACGGCGGGAATCCTTTCGCCTTTTTGTTCAAGTAGATCCTTAAGCTTATCTACATCCATATTCCCCTTGAATGGATGCTTTAAAAAAGGAGAAGTTCCTTCTTCGGTTGGAAGGTTTATCCCTTGGGCGCCGCAGTCTTCTATGTTTGCTAGTGTAGTGTCAAAGTGCGAGTTTGAAGGAACAATATCGCCCTCTTTTAGGATTGTAGAAAACAAGAGGTGCTCGGCCGCTCTTCCCTGATGCACGGGGAGGATAAACTCCATTCCTGTAATTTCTCGGGCGGTCTTTTCAAGCTCTAAAAAATTCCTGCTTCCTGCATAGGATTCATCGGCCTTAATCATCTCGCTCCACTGCTCATCGCTCATAGCCGCAGTGCCTGAATCGGTAAGGAGATCTATTACAACCTGCTCAGAGGTCAGCGAAAACACATTATAGCCTGCTTCCTCAATCCAGAGGCGGCGCTGCTTAGGTGTGGAAAGGTGAAGTTTTTCGACGCTCTTTATCTTAAACGGCTCAAAGAGTATAGAAGAGCCTTGGTTCTGTTGTCCCATCTCAGTACCGTTAATAAATCACAAACAAGCTAAAGAAGAGAACGATCACCACAAAGATTTCCCAGACTATATCAGATTGCATATGAGATGGCAAAATCGCGAATTATCTGAATGCCTCTCTAAAGCCCCGGTTTGATACATATACAGCCTCTGGTTCTACTTTTTTCGTCCCCAAAAATAAAAGGATGCCCTCTACATTCTCACAGTTTATACCGAAAAAAAGAGAAGCCGCCTCTTTGTAAAGCTCCATTTGAGGCGTGTAATACCTGATCCTTTGGTCAAGCGATTCTCTACCATAGAGGTTGTCGCTTTTGAAATCAAGCACCTCAATATGCCTTTCGCCACTGCTATCTTCCAGAATAACCACCCTGTCAAAAACGCCCTGTACGGGAACGCCGCTTTTAAGTATGACACCAAACTTCTTCTCCCTGTAAAGTTCTATCGGTGTAAGTCCTTTGTTGAGATAAAAGCTCTTTGAGAGCATATACTTGACCTTTGGCCTGCTTAAGATCTCCAAAAATTCCTCTATTATATCTGCATTAATAGCTCTATCTCCCGCAGAGTTAAGCCTTTCTTCTATCTCCCCAAAAGATGGAAAGTGTTCATCGATCCATTCAACAGCTTCGAAGCAAGCGTGAAGAGCATCTCCCCGCACAAGTGAAGACTCATTTCTTAAATCGAGCTGAAAGCCCACGGTTGACTCAACTCCCCCTTCTTCAAGATAGGGAGAGATTATCTTCCACCCCCTTTTCGGAGGCATGTCCTTTTCTACAACAGGCTTCCTTAAAGAAATTGTTTTTCTTCCATCTGGACCCTTTTTGGATATTTTCTGCCACCACTTTGGGTTTCCCGAGACATAGAGGAGTTCGGTGTTATCCTTAGAATTTTCTTGTTGTGAGAGTTTTTCAAAACCGCCCTTTAGAACAGAAGCAAAGGTAATACCTCGCTTATTGGTTGTATACATATAAAGGCCGAATCTAGCTCTGCTCATAGCCACATACAATGCGCTTAGCTCTTGCTCTACGATTTCATTTTCAAACTTTTCCCTCTTTTCCCTTAAATCGGGGCATATTCGGCATATATCCTTTGTAGGAAAGGCGGTGATATAACTTGGGGGCATTAAGGGATCATCACGCACAGCCATTACACGGTAGGCAGAATATCTTATCAAAGGCTGATCCAGCTCAGGCAGAAACACACAATCAAACTCAAGCCCCTTTGCCTGATGAATTGTCATAACCCTTATTCCCCTTAAAGAGGGAGAATCAACCCTCTCTGCTTCAACAAATGTTATAAACGGCTTTAATCTGCATTCAGAAAATGGAAATGCAAGGGTCATTTCAATAAATTGCTGAAGCCTTTTCCTTTCAAACCTCCCAAAGTATGGGTAAAGCTTCCTTGCAAGGAAGCATATAGTTCCTTTGAGACCTCGGCGGGAAACTACTGAATCAAAGGCGTCTTTAAGGGAAGCGGATTCACCTTTATTGCTTATCCCCAAAATATCACAAAGTGGAGAATTGCTTACGTGATAAAGGGAAATTCTATCTTCCGGATATTCCACTGCCCGGAGAAAGGCTAAGATTAGCTCTACAGCCACAGAATCTGTAAGGGGATTTCCTCCCTCCTCGCTTGCCCTTAAATTAAGGGAGGTAAGGGCCTTCATAATATCCGGTATTGCCTTGTTTCGCCTCACCAAAATGCCTACGGAGAGATAGGGGTTGGATTTGATGATGTGATGCAGATCGCGGCTCATTACATCCAAAACAGCAGGCAGGTCTCGGTTTGGTTCAATCCCGTCAGGACATCTCTTCAAGACTACAAAAGAAGGCTCTTTGTTGTGTGTGGTATGAGACACATACCGCTTCTGCCACGCCTCTGCAGCATATCTGTAATTTTTCATGGATCCATTCAGTGACAGGGAGCCAAAAACTCCATTTAGAGCCTTTACTATCTCCTTTCCACATCTATACGTAGTGCTTGCATTGGTGGTCTTAATTCCATCCATTAGGGAAATATTTTCGATAAGTTTGCTCGTGCTTCCCCTCCATCCATAAAGAGACTGCTTTGGGTCTCCTACGCAAAAAAAGGATTTCCCCTTGTCCCTGATGCAAGACAATGCTGTCTCTTCCAAAACCTCCCACTGCTCCAAAGATGTATCCTGAAACTCGTCCAAAAGAAGGTGGGAAATCCGAATGCCGCACTTTGAAAGGAGATACTCCATCTCTCTCAGCCCCTTGTATGGAAGTAGGAGCCTATTTATATCTGAGTAAGTCAGAGCCTCCTTCTCATCTTTTATCACAGTAAAAAATCTGTAAAAGCCGTCAAGAACGCTATAATAGGCCTCAGCCCGCTTTTTTAATTCATACTCTAAAATGCTCACTATAGATGAAATTACCTTCTCAAGCGTACTGCGCGCTTGAGAAGGTATAGGGGCTCGGGCAAAATGACTCTCTCTGTCTACGACCTTTTGCAGTAAGGTGTTAGCGGTTATGTTCTTTAGATCCTCTCTAAGTAAATCACTTTTTATTGAGTCAATGGCACGCTCCCAAGTAAGGT
>RFKT01000186.1 GCA_003694225.1 Candidatus Dadabacteria bacterium | reverse complement strand
TCTTTATTCCTGGATTATCCTTTAATATCTCAGGATCACTCCAGTTTGTAATTTCTCCCAAAAATATCTTTGCCAACGCAGAAGACGAAAGCTTTATGTCTCCTGCACCAATTCCTTCTAAGTTGACCACAACAACCACTCCCCCAACAACCATTGGAAACTGCACCAATCCGGCGGCATCTAGCTCCTCTTTTTTAAGTGGTGCATCTGATGCCCCGAAATCCACCGTACGAGCCTTTATCTGTGCAATCCCTCCCCCTGAGCCTATAGATTGGTAATTTACCTTGACTCCGGAAAGCCCGTTATACTCATAAGCCCATCTTGAATAAAGCGGATACGGAAAGGTTGCTCCAGCTCCCTGCAGGCTTATTTGGTTCTCCGCCAAAAGCTGAGAGCAAAGCACAAAAAAAACAGCGGACAACCCAATCCACACCCTGTTCCTAACTGATCCAAATGCCATATGACACCATCCTTTGACAATAAATTAACGGTTTACTTGCCGCATAAGACAAAAGTAATGTTAGGATTTGATTAGGAGAGTGCTATTTTTCTGTTATAAAAATAGTAAGGGAATACCGCAATAACACGGCAGTATGTCCGTCAGCTAAGAGCCGTATGGAGAGGGCTCTGTTGGAATAAAAAGGGAAAATGTGCTCCCCTCGTTTAGAGAACTTTCAACCTCTACTCTCCCCCCATGGATTGAGGCTATATGCTTTACAATGGCAAGCCCAAGTCCCGTGCCCCCTTCCTGCCTGCTTCTTGCCTTGTCAACCCTGTAAAATCTCTCAAATATTCGGCCAAGATCCTCTTTGGGGATTCCACACCCGTTATCCCTTACGGATATAACCACATTTCCATCTTTCCTACATGCGGAGATGGCTACATGGCCGCCTTTTCCGCTATACTTAATGGCGTTTTCTACTATATTTCCGAGTGCCAACAACAGAAGCCTCTTATCCCCTGCCAGATTCAAATCATGGGGGAGATCGTGCGCTATACAAACCCCTCTTTCCCTAGCTATCGGTTCGTAGGCTTTAACCGACTCTTCCACTAATTGCTTTGCATTTATACGGCTAAAATCCTCAAAAGAGCCGCTTCCATATTCCAAAGAAGAGAGAATAAGAAGATCCTGTATAATCCTCTCCATCCTGTCTGCATGATCGGATATAATAGAGAGGAACTTTGATGCGTTTTTTTTATCATTAAGCGCCCCATCTGCCAATGTCTCGGCAAAACCCTTAATTGCCGTGATAGGAGTTCTTAACTCGTGGGATACATTTGCGACAAAATCCCTCCGAATCTGCTCAGCTTGGCGAATTTTTGTAATATCGTTTATGACAAGCAGAGCTCCACTTGCTTTGCCCCCCTTTAAATTCTGTATAGGTACTGCGCTTATTTGAAGAATTTTACTCGATCCATTGGCTCTAGCCACTTCATCTTCCACAGATTCTCCCCTTTGTAGCGTTCTCCTTACTATACCGCATACCTGCGGATGCGCTATAACCTCCTCCAAGCTCCTCCCCTCTGCTTTTTGAAGTCGGATATCAAGAAGCCTCTTAGAGGCATCATTAAGCATAACTACAGACCCTTGTGAATCAATCGCAACAACACCTTCACTCATGCTCGAAAGGATAGCTTCCAGATCTCCCTTTGCCGCTTCTACGGTTTTAATCCTATCGCGAATTTCAGCTGCCATTTCATTGATGGCATTTGCCAGAACAACAAACTCTCTCGGCGTATTTTCCGCAAGATAGAGGCGCTGTCTCCTTTTTCCAGCCCTTAACATCTCCACTTCATCTGTAAGGTTTTCAAGGGGTCTGCTTATTCTGCGAATAATAACGAAGCACAAGATCCCGGCTAAGATAGCCACAACCAAGCTCCCTATGAATATATTCTTTCTAACTTCCGCCAATGCGCCATCTACAGCACCCAAGCCCATAGCAACCCTTACAACGCCCTTTATAGCGCCATCAACAACCAAAGGCACAGCCACATACATCATATCCTTTTGAAGAGTGTGGCTAAATCGAACTGACCTTCCCATATGGCCACTTAAGGCCGCCTTAACTTCAGGCCTGTCTCTGTGGTTATCCATTAATTTTGGGTTCTTCTTCGAGTCACATAGAACCTGCCCATCGGGAAGTATGAGTGTAATTCTGGTAGCGATAAGATCCCCAACCTTTGTGCAATAAGAATTAAGTCTGCCTCTGCCGCTACCCAAGAGATTTTGCCCTACGACAGCCAAACCAATCATGGAGGCTTTTGCTTTCAAATCATTGTAGACCTCTGATCTGTGAAATTCCTTAAAGGTACCAGCAACCAACATGCCTGAAAGAAATACTGAGAGAGCAACAATAATAAGGTAAGATGGATAAAGCTTCCAAAGGAGTCTCGTGTCCTTCATTCCCTTCTCTTATTCCCTAAACTTATATCCGACTCCCCTAACTGTCTCTATGCACTCCCCAGATTTTCCCAACTTCTTTCTAAGGCCGGCAATTTGAACATCTATAGATCTGGGTGTGACAGGATAGTCGTCTCCATGTACAGCATCAACAATTTGATATCTGGTAAAAACCCAACCGGGCCTCGATGCCAAAAAGTGTAAGATCTTAAATTCAGAGCGTGTAAGCTCTATGTTACTGCCGTTTACTGAAACAGAGTGTCTGAGGGGATCTATAGTGATTCCATGCTTGCACACTATCCTCTCATTTGAGAGGTCTTCCCTCTTTTCCCTCCGAAGCACAGCCTTAATTCTTGCCAAAAGGACTCTCGGGCTAAACGGCTTAACAATGTAATCATCCGCCCCAAGTTCAAGCCCAACAACTATATCAGCCTCTTGTCCTTTGGCGCTAACAATAATAATAGGTATCGAAGCTGTGAGGCTGTCCGCCTTCAATTGTCTGCATACATCAAGGCCATCAAGGCCTGGAAGCATAAGATCCAAAACAACACCGTCAGGGATATGCTTCTTAGCCAACTCAAGCCCTTGAGCCCCATCAGATGCTGTAATAGCCTTATACCCATGAAGCTCCACATTATATCTGATTAGCTCAAGGACATCAGACTCATCCTCTATAATAAGAAGTTTTTGTCCCGTCACACTGCCTCTCCAACAATCAATCCAGAGCTGAATTTATCAGATATAACTTAACAGTAAACATTTTGCCTGTTGACTCACCGCATCACGCCGGAATCAATAGGATTTTATATCTCTCCAAAGCCTTCTTCTTGGCAAAAAAGAGTGATTACAAAGATTTACAGTTTTTTATACGGAATAGCCTTTATTTTTTCATTTTTTTTAGCCCTTTATCTTGGAAAAATCG
>RFKT01000185.1 GCA_003694225.1 Candidatus Dadabacteria bacterium | reverse complement strand
GGATAAAGGCGTGCAGGAGACGCACAGAGTTGAGGCACCTCCGCAACAGTATGTAGAACCTCTCTCTCGGCCGGCTCCATCTCAACAAACCCCTCAGCCTGCGCCGCGTCCTCAAGGCGGCGTGGAGACTATGCAACCTACGCCTTCTCAAACTTCGTCGTGGTCGCCTGACGGCACCCGTGTTGTCCCTATGGATAATATGCGGCAGATGATCGCCCAGCACATGGTTATGTCAAAGCGGACGAGTCCTCATGTGTATTCTGTGACAGAGGTGGATGTTACAAAGATAGCCCGATGGAGAGCGGCGCACAAAGATGAGTTTTTGCGCCAAGAGGGGTTTAAGCTCAGTTTTACCCCGTTTTTTCTCGAGGCTGCTGTAAGGGGGCTTGTTGAGTTTCCTGATATAAATGCATCTGTTGACGGAAATAGGATTATACTGAAAAAGCATATAAACCTTGGGTGTGCAGTGGCTTTGGGCACAAAGGGATTGATTGTGCCTGTGATTAAGAAAGCAGAGGAGATGACCCTTGTGGGGCTTGCAAGGGCGTTAAACGATCTTGCGCTAAGAGCAAGGACAAAGAAGCTGTTGCCGGATGATGTTGCTGGGGGCACCTTTACTGTGACCAATCCCGGCGTCTTTGGGACTATAATCGGTTATCCGATTATCAACCAGCCTCAGCTTGCCATATTAAGTTTGGGCGCAATCAAGAAGCGGCCTGTTGTGGTGGATGATGCGATCGCTATAAGGGATATGGTCTATCTTACCTTGTCTTATGACCACAGGGTTATAGATGGATCTCTTGGGGGATCTTATCTCGCGTTTGTAAAGAGGTATCTCGAGTCGTGGGATATGGAAAGGACTCTTTACTGAAGATGAGGCATTCCTTTGGGAACAGGCTTTCAGCCACGAGATTCTTTACGGGTTAAAAGATGCGGGTTATTGCGGGAACAGCGAAGGGAAGGAGGATAGATGCTGTTCCGGGCAATGCTACACGGCCGCTATTAAGCCGCATTAGAAAATCTCTCTTTGATATTATCTCCGACAGGATTGTTGAGGCGGCTGTGTTGGATCTCTTTGCGGGGAGTGGATCTGTAGGGATAGAGGCTCTTAGTCGCGGCGCAAGTGAGTGTGTCTTTATTGATATTGACGGAGCGGCTATAAGCACTATCAAGAAGAACCTAAATAACACAGGCTTGGCGGATCGGGCGAAGGTGTTTCGAACCGATGCCTTTAAGTATCTTAAAAGGTCAAAGGCGTCATTTGATTTTATTTATATTGCTCCTCCCCAGTATAAAGGGCTGTGGGAAGAGGCCCTCCTTTCTCTGGCAGAGAGGCCTAATCTGCTTACAATCGGGGGGCAGGGGATAGTACAGATTGACCCCCGCGAATATGAGCCTTTGGCGGTAAAAACCCTGAGAGAGACCGATCAACGCTCTTACGGCAATACCCTTCTTGTATTTTATGAGCGTACAAATTAAGCTCTGAGAGGCGTTTTTGGGTTTTGTGCGGAATTTTCCCGGAGAAAAGTTTTTACCATAAAGCCTTCTTATGAAGATGCGGGCGCTTATATTTTTTCTACTTTACTGTCTCTCTGCGGGGATAAGGCTATATACCATTGGGGAGAGCTCTTATCAGTCTGATGAGATCCACTGGCTTAACCGTGGATATAAGATTATAGCTATGCTTAAAAAAGACCCCGCAAACGCAACATCTCACCTTGCCCATCCGGGAATCCCGCCCGCGTTTTTGATGGGTGCGGCGCAGAGCGCTGCAAAGGCGTATAACAGATGGAAGGGGCTTGAAAGGGGAGATGATGGTTATATTGAGAGGCTCTTTGTCTCGAGGGTAGCTATGGCTCTCCTTACAGCGTTTATACCGGCTGTATTGTTTTGCTTTTTATCCGGGATATTTTCTCCTGGCTTTGCTCTCTTTGCTTCTTTGCTGGTTTCTTTTGACCCTAGGCTTGTTGGCTATTGCCGTTATGCACATATTGACGGGGCTCTTATCCTTTTTGTCTTGCTTTCGGTCTATTCCTATGAGAGGGCTGAGAGGCTTTCTAGCCCTGCTTTAAAGATTCTCTCAGGGCTTTGCCTTGGGCTTGCCATAGCCACAAAGCCTACTGCGGTTTTTATTGTTGTTGGAATACTTCTTTATAAGCTCATTATGTCTGTTTTAGTTAGAGAAGGTAGGCTTTCCGTCATCTCTTGGAGTGATCTATGGGCTTTACTTGTAGCGTTTGGGGTTTCTGCTTCCCTTCACACCCGGCTTTGGCACCATCCAAGCTATTACCGGCGTGTGCTTAAGATGCGCTTTTGGCCTGCTGGAAAGACATACAAGTTGGGGCTTTTCCTAAACTCACACGATGTTGGTTATCTGTTGTTTTTTGCAGTTGGTGTAGCGGCGATTTTCTTTATATGGCGGGCTTACAGCTCCACCTCAAGGCGGGTCTACTATCACAGCGGTATGGCTCTTTCTGTTTTGATGGTTTTATCTTTAGCGCTCTACCTTGTGCCGGCTGTCTGTGAAAATCTAATACGGTATTGGAGGTGGGTCGCTACTCTTTCCGGCATGAAGCATTACCAGTATGACAGGTTTGTAAGCGCTCCTCAGTACGGCTATATGGGATTGCTGTTAAAAGAGGTGCCGGATCTCATCCTACTATTTTTTATAGTTGGGGTAGTTTGGATAGCGTATGAAGGCTTTAAGCAAAGGGAGCAAGTAAGATGGCGGCTTTTGGTTTTTCTCCTTTCTTTAGCGGTTGTCTGGGGTTCTTTTTTGAGCGTATCATCAAAACAAACCCTAAGGTATCTCCTTCCGGTTTATCCCTTTATATATGTTATATCTCTTTATGGGATGGTAAGGAGTTTTGGTAGGCTTTTGGCTCAAGGAAGCGCCAAGGTTGCGCTTTCGTGTGTTGTTTTGTTCCCATCGATGTATGCGCTTTTTTCCTATATGCCTCATCCTGAGGCTTACTATAATTGGCTTAGCGGCGGTATAGCCCAAGCCTATTTGCGGGGCGACCCACTTCCTTTTGCGGGACAGAGGGAGGCTGTAGGTTTCTTATGGGAGAGGGCAAAGCGGGAGGATATCTATACCACTGTGGTAGGTGGAGCAAAGGCGTTGGAGGCTACATCCAAGGCCCTTTATCCAAAGGGGTGGAAGCGGCTTCACTTTGGGTTTTACCGATATTATACGGCTGATTATCTTTTGATCTTTTCCGGCATGAAGAATCGGGGGCTTAAGGATGAAAATGGAAATTTTGTTGCCGATTCAAAGCCTGTCTTTAAGCATATGTTTCACGGTGTGCCTACTATAGAGATCTATCGTGTGCCTTATCCGGATTACACAAAACCGGTTCTATTGTATGCCTCTCAGATGCATAGAATAGGAGGGGCTGTCTTAAAGAATGGTGAAGGGAAGAGCTTTGTAAGGTTTAGGCCGGGAAAGGACAAGCCGGGCTATGTCCTTTTTAATGAAGGGCTTCGGGTTAAAAAGGGTAAGTACACAGTGATGTTTTATCTCGGGAGCGCAGATAAAGGCAAAGGAAAGGATGCTGCTTACAAGGCCGCCCTTATAGAGTTTGGAGGGGGTTGTTTTAGGGAGATATCTCTCAGTGAGCTTTCTACTTCAGTTAGGTCCTTTGAGCTTAGCTGTGTCCTTTCCCACAAGGCGCGGCTTCAGCCTAGGGT
>RFKT01000184.1 GCA_003694225.1 Candidatus Dadabacteria bacterium | reverse complement strand
TAATTGAATTTATTCCGCTCTTTTTTATCTCCCTTACCAAAAGCCACATCTCATCAATGTCAAACGATGGATCCCCTGATCCTCTCACTGCCAATCTGGCTACAGAGCTATCTCCCCTTATAGGTGAATAGGAGACCTTTGTCTCAAATCTATAATCCGGGCCTAAGGTTTTTAGCGCCACAGCACTTATAACCAACTTTAAAACGCTAGCGGGGATATAAAGTTTAGATCGGTTTTGCTGGTAGATTAACTTTCTAGAATTAAGGTCAAACACTACTATTCCGCTTGCGGGATGTTTTTTAGATATCTGCTCTAATCGACGCGCTATCCAAGGCTTGGATAACGCAGTATTTTCCAGCGCAAAGCCAAGCACAAGGAAGAAAAACAAATACACACAAAAGAAATATGGTCCCTTCACCTTAACAATTTGGGGCAAGGCCATCAGCAAAGCTCTAGAAAGAAGAAAATACCGATAAAGTTTACATTACAATGAAGCAGTTGCTAGAGCAATATCACCGTGAGCAAAGGAAAAGCCTTCCTTAAAGCCAGGTTAATCCCTAGAGGTAATTCGGGTAGAGTCTAGCTCATCATCACTCATAGAAAGGGTAATATCAGCATTTAGCTTAGTAAACTCCTTAAACTCTTCAGGAACAGCGGTATCTTCATATATAGCCTCTACAGGGCACTCAGTCTCGCATGCTCCACAGTTTATACACTCATCCGGATGTATAACCAGCATGCCGTATCCCCTCTTTTCTGGATCATCTTCACCTGCCCATTCGGCGGGACCTATCCCGTACTTTTCATTAAGCTTTGGGTCTCGAATATCATAGAAGCAATCAACCGGACATACCTCTACACATGCCCTATCCTTTGTGCCTATGCATGGCTTTGTAACGACATAAGTCATATCTTTATATTCTCCCGTTAAAAATCCTCTGTTCCGAAAAGCTAAATTTAACTTATGAGAAAAAAAAAGAAAAGGGAACAAACCTCCAAAGCCGGTGTTGTCCCCTTTCGCAGAAAGGATGGTGTCATGCCTGTACATCTAAGCTATCGGCTACTTTTCAAAGATTGTTCATATTGTGAGGCATTTTTGTGAAGGAAATTTAGCTTGTGATTTCAGGATATTAGATACGATTAGGGTTTTTTTTGCTAATTTTTGTGAAAAAAAGCGGGAATAAATCAAAAAATAGCCGGTTATATAGTAAGGGGCTTTCAAGGCCGCCTTTAACTTCCATCTGGCAAGCCTTTAGCGGGGATTGGCAGATGGAAACTAATAAAGAAATATTGTCACCTTAATTAAATTTTTGGAGGTATTAGAGATGTTGACTATAAATACACAAAACCAAGGCGTTACGCCTATTCAAGATAACTTAAGAAAGGCTAATTTCACTCCCTTTCAACAGGCGCCAAAGGTAGCCATTCCTGACAATAGGGGGTTGCTGCCCGCAAACCCTGTATATACGGCGATTACAGAGATCACTAAGATGGTAAGATCTCTTATCCGGACCGTAAACTTGGCTATAAGGACCATAGCCGGACTTTTCACACCAAGCGTGTCCTCTGCGCCACCTCTTAAAGAACCTACTATTCCTACCACAGATCCTTCCTCTAAATCTCACAGATCTACTGGAAGCGCGGAGGAGAGTTCCAGCCTTAAAAGCGGATTTAAGGCGCTTTGGGAGAGGATAAAGAGAACGTCCATAAGCGATCTATACGATCTTGCTAAAGAGGCAATGCCGAAGGTATGGACATTTTTAAGCAAACCTTTCGGCAAAATTGGATCTTTCTTATCGAAGATCTTTTAAGCCAAACACAATCTAAGGGCGTTTACGGTGAGGTCTTAAGAGATTATCTGGAGACCTCACCCCATTTTCTGTTTTTGGGAAAAATCTCACTCTCAACCCTGCTTATTAAGGCATACCTTCGCTACCTCATATGGAGCAAGAACAACTGCTACCTTCTCTCCTACCGCAGCCGGCCTTACGACTGAAGCGGTCACAGGTTTCATAGTAGGCAGCAATTCATTTATATATTCAATCTTTTCTTTTGTAGCTGCAAAATAATCATCCCACGTGCCATTCCCTTCTAGGATATAATTTATATAATCTTCTCCAAGCTCCACCGTTGCCTCTTCTGCATTTTCAATGCTCAGATCATTGCCAAATAGCTCGTTTAGCTTTGTTACTTCTACGCTTCTAGCTTCGCTATTTAACCCTACAAAGGAAAGAGTTACAGAAATAGTTGCATTTTCCTCATTAAAATTTACAAGGTAAGCGCATATCCGATCCCCTCCATCATCGCTTACGGATATAGCGGAGAGGTATTTCTCATCTTGGCTTAACCCCTCAATAGTGAGTCCCCGTTCTCCAGGGGCATCAGCCATCTCCTTTAAGATCCGCCCATTAGCCTTAAGCACGCCGCTCATTGCTATGGTTGAATAAGAAGCCTCAGCCAAGAGACCTTGCTCCCTATATACATACTCTCCTTGGCCTGTCCAAAAGGCAAACGGCATAGGATTGTCCACACCCGCCTCAAAAAGGTGTATAAAACGCGCAAGATAAAATGCCCCCTGCCTTATTCCGCCGGGAGGATTGTTTGTAAGGTCATACTCCGTGACAAAGAACTCAAGCGATGCCCAATATGGATCTTTTCGCACTTCCTCGATCAGAGATTCTACATTAGCCACATAGTAAGGATCGGGATTATATGTGTGAAATGTATAGGCACGCAGCTTCCATCCCCTTTTCTTAAACTCATTTAGCATGGCCTCTCCCACAATCACCTCTGTAACTCCATCAGAAGAAAGCATGGTTGCAACAGGAGTAGATGTTCCAAATCCATAAAGATCCACGCCCCTTTTTGAAAGCTCTTCATAAGCGACCAACGTTTGCTCTTTAAACCTTTCAAACCCCCACTCAGCCAGCCAGTTTTTAAGATAGTCTGGCTCATTCCATATTTGAAAGGCGTTTATTCCCAACACATCGTGGTAGATGTCCAATAGATGGTTTATGTATGCTCTCCACTTGGAATAGTTGTTTTCACGGTTTACCGGCACGCGTCCTTCGTTCATTGGACGCAGACACTCCCCATTAGGTTTATAAGTTAGGCAATATTGGGGATCTATAACATCAGCGGGAGCACCCACAATTTCAATCATGATTTTGGCTCCCCGCCTTTGAAAATCCCTTACCAGAGATTTCATCTGTTCTGTGACTATCCATCCGTTCCAGTAGCCACTATGGTAAAGTACATACAGCCTACCAGAAAACCCAAAGTACTTTTCCTGTTGATCCATCACAAAATCAGGCACATGCCATCCTGTAGACTTCATGCCAAAGCTTTTAAGGGGCACACTTCTACTTAGAGGTTTTTTGAAATCAACCGTAAGGTTATACGACCTAGATGAGTCTTCAGAGTCGTCCCTGTATGCATATTCAGAGTAAATTGTAATTGAAATGACCCCTCCATACTCTGCATCTCCAGAGTATAACCTAAACGGTATATCTTCTTTTAAGGGTTCACTCCCTGTAACAACAGAGCTCTTTGCCTCATAAGACACAATGGGAAATTTAGAGTAATCGAGAGAGCCGTAATTTGGAGAGGACATAGGCTGAAATATGACGGGATCGGAGCAATCTGTTTGAAACGTCACTTCAAACTCAGCTTTTTTACCCTCTATCACATCTACGCTAATATCCGAAGCGGACAATTCACACTGTTGAGTTCCAGGAGGAGGCGGCGGACTTTGTCCGTCCCCATCTCCCTGATCTCCATCCGGATCTTCACTGCCGTTATTACCGTCGCTGCTAGTATCACCCCCTCCGCCATCTGAACTAGTATCAGAAGGCGAGCTATCAGCAGAGTGCGACAAACCGGCGCAAAATTCCCTTAAGCGCCTCCTCTTCTGCCTTCGAACCTTGATATATGCGTATGCGCTCTTTCGCTTCTTTCCTATGACCTTACTCTTTCGCACTCTGCGCTTAAGAACATATTTACCTTTAGCGTTCTTAACGCATGCAAATCGAGAATGCAAAATCTTAACTATTTTGCTCTTTTTGTAGTGCCTTATTCTAGGGACCGAAAAAGCGCTTGGAAGGTGCACGAGCTCCAAAGCGATAAATAGAGACACTATAAAGGTAAAACCTTTCACTCCCCCCACCACACAAAAACCGAAAATAAAAAAGTTGGCTCCCCTTATTATTCATTAATGTTATTCAAGGGTTGGCGAGATCCGTGCTCTAAGAAGCGCGCTTTAACCACCTGAATCTTATAAAGATTTCATGGAAAGGCGGGGCAAAATTAACCTTTTTCTATAAAAGCCCGGTATTCATTCAATCCGCCTTTAAGATTGTAATAATCGCCGTTCTGCGCCTTTTCTTTCAACATAGAGATTGCGTAAGCGCTTCTCACTCCGCTTTGGCACACAAACACCACAGGCTTGTTATCAGGAATTTTTTCGGTGGCTCTCTCAAGCTCATTTAGCGGCACATGAATGCCGCCTATGCTATATTGGGCCACTTCGGATGGCTCCCTTACATCCACTATTTCAAAGTCAGCACCTTTTGCCATCCACCTTGAAAGCTCAGCAGAAGAGATCTCCCTGACGCCAGCGCAACGCGGGGCATTGTCATATGTGCCCAGCTTTTCAATATCGCACACCTCAGGCCGCCTTTTAATATTCACCAGACGCAATCTCGCTGAAAGCATATCAAAAATTAAAAGCCTCCCCACAAGGGGATCTCCCACATCAGCCAAAACCTTTATAGCCTCTACAGCCTGAAGCATGCCGATCGCCCCGGGAACACCACCCAAAACCCCTATCTCAGCGCAGTTTGGAAGCCCAGCTGTAGGAGGTGATGGAAACAGGCACCGGTAGGTAGGGCCAAGGGTGCCATCTTTGAGCTTTCCGTTAAAGACACTTACATGCCCCTCAAACTTATACACAGCGCCGTATATAAAGGGCTTTGAAGAAATTACGCACGCATCATTTATAAGATATTTTGAGGCTAAGTTATCCGTGCCATCAACTATCAGATCATATTGTCCTGCCAGAGCAAGGGCATTTTCTTTAGAAAAGCGCTCAGGATAAGTTTCTACCTCGACAAAGCTGTTTAATGCCTTTACACACTCCTTTGCAGCATCCACTTTAAGCCGTCCGATATCGGCTTCCTTAAATATCACCTGCCTGTGCAAATTGTCACTTGCCACTATGTCACCGTCAATTATGCCCAATTTTCCGATTCCCGCCGCCGCCAAATACATAATAACGGGGCAGCCAAGTCCGCCAGAGCCCACAACAAGAGCGCTCCTTGACTTTAAAGCGCTCTGGGCACGCTCGCCAAACTCCTCCAAGATAATCTGGCGGGCGTAACGGGCTTTTTCAGCTAAGGTTAAAGGCATGCTACACCGGAGAAAACTTTACCGGAGAGGAATATACCAGACTATTGCCACAAAATAAATTCGCGCCAACTTGACACACTACAACTCTGCAATATACCCTCCCAAAAGCCCGTAAAATCCATACAAGGCAAAATGCTTAGATGTAAAATTATCCCCTACACCTTACGTTTTAAGGCTCCGGTAAAAACTTCAAAGGGTGCTTTCGCCAAAAAGCCCACATGGTACGTTGTGGTTTATGATGAGAGTCGGAAGGACTTGGCAGGCGTTGGGGAATGCGGTTTTCTCCCCCGCGTAAGCCCTGAAGATTTGAGCGATATTGCCGAATATTTGAGAAATCTAGACGGCAAAGACCCTGAAGAATGCCTGAATTCTCTGGAGATAAATTCATACCCCTCTGTCAAATT